>CALXIC010000001.1 GCA_944388265.1 uncultured Clostridia bacterium
CGACAGCCGCAGAATGCCGAGATTCAGGGACGTCTGCACCAGTCCTTCGATTTCGTGGCTCATTTCCTGCACGCCGTTCGGGACGTTCACCAACAGCGCGACTGCGCGGCGGGTGGAATCTTCGGACAGCATCGACGAAACGGCCGGCACTTCCTTTGCCGTCACCCGAACGCCCGCATCGGACGCCGCATATTCCCGTGCCAGCACCGTCTGATACCAGGCGGCTTCTTCGAGTACTGCGTTTGCGTCATCGGTCACCACCACCGCGTCACAGCAAAGCGGAATGGCGTTGTCCTTCTGTCCGCCTTCCAGTGCGGCAAGACGGTAATCGGTGCGCTTGGCCAGATGATTTAAGAAACGGCCCATCAAAATGTCGGCGTTGCCGCGTCCTTTGTCGATCATGCCGCCCGAATGGCCGCCCAGCAGTCCGTCGATGGTAATCGCAACCGCCGTGCCGTTGGCCGGTTCGCGGGTCACGGGGAGCGTCAGTTCGGTCGTCAGCCCGCCGGCACAGCCCGCGGTGAAGGAATCGTCGTTTTCCGAGTCAAGGTTTAACAGCAGTTTCCCTTCCAGCGAAGAGAGATCGACCGACGCCGCACCCAAAAGGCCGATTTCTTCATCGACGGTGATGAGCACTTCCAGCGCCGGATGGGGGATGCTGTCGTCCGCCAAAATGGCGAGCGCATACGCCACGGCGATGCCGTCGTCGCCGCCCAGCGTCGTGCCGTTGGCGCGCAGCCAGTCGCCTTCCACGATCAGTTCCAGCCCGTCCTTTTCCATATCAATGTGGCTGATGGACGGATCCTGCTGGCACACCATGTCCATATGCCCCTGAATGATGACCGTCGGGGCGGATTCGTATCCGGCAGACGCCGGTTTTTTGATGATGATATTGTTCGAAGCGTCCTGCACGCAGAAAAGTCCGTGCGCCTTGGCAAATGCCGCCAGATAATCGCTGATCTGCCGGGTGTTGCCCGAACCGTGGGGGATGGCGCAGATCTCTTCAAAATAATGGAGAACCGCCTGCGGTTCCCGTCCTTCCAAAACGCTCATGGTATTACCTCCAGAAGAAAAATTTCTGTTTTGATGGTAGCACGTTTTGGAAAAGATTGCAAGATAAATTGCAGTCTGTTATACTGGATTTATCTTTTGGAAAGGACTTGATCCCATGCAGGCATTTGAGCAACAGAAAACTTCCCTTTACCGTCTGGCATCCATTCTCGCCAAACACCGCGAACTGGACGGCATCGTCTACTACGACACCGACCAGCATCTCCCCGCCGCCGCAGTCGAACGGCGCGGCGAACTCTGCGGCTTTTTGGCGTCACAGCGCCAGCAGGTGATTTTGAGCAATGAAATGAAAGAACTGCTCGACTATTTTTCCGACGCCGAAGCGTGCGCCCGCCTGACCCGCGCGGAACAGGGCATGGTACAGCATTTTGCCCGCGACCGCCGCTATTATGACGCGCTTCCGCTCGAACTCACCGCGGAAATCGCCGCCGCCAACGCCGCTTCCCAGGCAAAATGGAAGGAATGCAAATACAACGAAAACTTCACCGAATTTACCCCCTACCTCGCCCGCACCATCGACCTGACCCGTCAGATGATCGACTGCTGGGGCTATGAAGGGCACCCCCTAAACGCGCTGCTGCAATTCAGCGAACCGGGCGTCGATGTGGCGATGCTCGACACCATCTTCACCCAGATCCGCGACCGCGTCGTCCCGCTGGTGCAGGCGATTCATGAACGCGGTGCTTCCATCGACGACTCCTTCCTGCACGAACGCTACGACATCGCGCGTCAGCGCACCTTCTGCACCGATCTGCTTCGCCGCATGGGCTTTGACTTTAACCGCGGACTGGAAGGGGACACCGAACATCCCTACACCAACGGCGTGAACCTCCTCGACGTGCGGGTGACCAACCATTTCTATGAGGACAACCTCGCCTCCGCCATCCTGACCGAACTGCACGAAGGCGGACACGGCCTCTACGAACAGTACGCCGATCCCTCCCTGCTGGACACGCCCTTTGGCTGCGGCATGGACGGCGGCCTGCACGAAGGATCGTCCACCCTGTGGGAAAACAGCATCGGCCAGAGCCGCGCGTTTTGGAAAGCAAACTTCCCGCTGCTGCAAAAACTCTTCCCGTCGCAGCTGGGTGCTGTCGATGCCGAAGGCTTCTACCGCGCCATCAACAAATTAAACGGCTCGCTCATCCGCATCCATGCCGACGAAGCGACCTACAACCTCCATGTGCTGCTGCGCTATGAAATGGAAAAGGAACTCTTCTCCGGCAATTTGCAGGTGGCGGATCTGCCCGAAGTGTGGAACCAGAAGACCGAAGCCTACCTCGGACGCCGTCCGCAGTCGCTGGCGGAAGGAGTCTTGCAGGATGTGCACTGGGCGGGCGGCATGTACGGCTACTTCCAGTCCTACACCCTGGGCAAAGCGTACCACGCCCAGATCATGGACGCCATGCGCAAACAGCTCGACGTCGACAGCCTGCTGGAACAAAACCGCCTGACCGATCTTCTCGACTGGCTCAAGGAACATTGGTATCGCTACGGCTGCACCACCGATCCGAAAACTCTCCTCACCGAGATCACCGGCCGTCCGGTGGACGCAAGCTGCCTTTGCGACTACCTCGAACAAAAATACACCGATCTCTATCAGTTATAACAGAAAAAACCTGCTGCAGTGTCCTGCAGCAGGTTTTTTTACGACCGTTTTTTCAGTTTTTTGAGTTTGCCGTTTTCGTCCTTGACCACAATGGCGTCCAGCTGGGAACGCAGGCTCTGGCGGTACGCCTCAATATATTCGGCGCGCAGCAGCTTTTGTTCCATCTGTTCGGCTTCGGTCAGGCCCTCGGCCTTGCTCTTGCGGGCAAGTTCGTTGATGCGGTCAATCTTTTTCTGTTCCATCCCGCACCTCTTAGCAGGTTTCCGGCTGCGGATAATCCACGCCGAAGGTTTCCACCGTCACTTTGATCATCTTCTGATCTTCAAACGGTTTGTCCATGCGGTTGCGGCGGGCGGAAACGATGGCGTCCGCTGCTTCCATCCCTTCAATCACCTTGCCGAACGCGGCATACTGGCCGTCCAGATGCGGAGCGTCGTCCACCATGATGAAAAACTGCGAACCGGCGCTGTCCGGATGCTGCGAACGCGCCATCGACAGCACGCCGCGGGTGTGTTTGAGCGGGTTATTGAAACGGTTGCGGGCAAATTCGCCGCGGATGCCGTAGCCCGGTCCGCCGTAGCCCATGCCTTCCGGGTCGCCGCCCTGAATCATAAAGCCCGGAATGACGCGGTGGAAAATCAGTCCGTCATAAAAGCCTTTCTGCACGAGGGAAATGAAGTTGTTGACGGTATTCGGCGCCACATCCGGATACAGTTCAATCTTCATGGTGCCCGCCGTTGTTTCCATTGTGACAATCGGATTGCTCATGATATAACCTCCAATTTTTGGGTTTGATCTGTGCTTTTCATTATAGCCGCATTTGGGTGAATTGACAAGGAATTCTGTGAATTTACAAATGAACGATAAAAAATTCACAAAATACTGCGGTTATTCCCGCTGGATTTGTGATTTTCCCACTTGTCAACACGCGGAAAAAGTGTTATTATTTTGACAAAGTGAAGAAAGCGCAGTGCTTTCACAAGAAAAGGAGATATACATATGGCAAGATTTACTCTTCCGCGTGATCTGTATCACGGCGAAAACGCCATCGATGCACTCAAAACCCTGACCGGCAAAAAAGCGATGGTCGTCGTGGGCGGCGGCTCGATGAAACGCTTTGGCTTTTTGGACAAAGTGTGCGACAACCTGAAAGAAGCCGGCATGGAAGTTGCCCTGTTTGAAGGGGTGGAACCGGATCCGTCGGTAGAAACCGTCATGAAGGGCGCACAGGCAATGCTCGATTTCGGTCCGGACTGGATCGTTGCCATCGGCGGCGGCTCCCCGATCGACGCGGCAAAAGCAATGTGGATCAAATATGAATATCCGGAATGTACGTTTGAAGACATGTGCAAAGTATTCGGCATTCCGCCGCTGCGCAAAAAAGCTCGTTTCTGCGCGATTTCCTCGACTTCCGGCACCGCTACCGAAGTGACCGCGTTCTCGATCATCACCGATTACAGCAAGGGCATTAAATACCCGATCGCGGACTTTGAAATCACTCCGGACGTTGCAATCGTTGACCCGGCGCTGGCTCAGACCATGCCGAAGAAACTGGTTGCTCACACCGGTATGGACGCGATGACTCACGCCATCGAAGCTTATGTCTCCACCGCAAACTGCGACTACACCGACCCGCTGGCTCTCCATGCCATCGAAATGATCAAAGCGGATCTGGTTGATTCCTACAACGGCGACACCGAAGCGCGCGCTCGTATGCACAACGCGCAGTGCCTGGCCGGCATGGCGTTCTCCAACGCACTCTTGGGCATCGTGCACTCGATGGCTCACAAGACCGGCGCTGCATTCGCGGATTACGGCGCACACATCATCCATGGTGCTGCAAACGCGATGTACCTGCCGAAGGTCATCAAATTCAACGCGAAAGATGAAACCGCTGCAAAACGCTATGCGAAAATTGCAGACTTCATCGGCTTGGGCGGCGAAACCGTCGAAGAAAAAGTGGATCTGCTCATCGCGATGCTGCGCAAGATGAACGACGACCTCAACATCCCGCACTGCATCAAACACTATGGCGCAGACAGCTTCCCGACCGAACAGGGCTTTGTTCCGGAAGAAGTCTTCCTGGAAAGACTGCCGGCCATCGCTGCAAACGCCATTCTGGATGCTTGCACCGGTTCCAACCCGCGTCAGCCGTCGCAGGAAGAAATGGAAAAACTGCTCAAATGCTGCTACTACGACACTGAAGTGGATTTCTAATCTTGTATCCCGTCAACGCCCCTCCCCTCGAGGGGCGTTTTTGGATGGTAAGTATTGTCATGTTGCACAAAAAATACGGAATTTGTTCATCCAAATCGTTACTCTGCCAGTTGCCATCCCCTGATTGATATGTTATACTTTTATCAAAGTTTGAGGAAACTTTAACAAAGAATCATTCACACATTCACTTCAAACAAACGATGGGAGAGAATTGCAATGGAAAACATCAATCTCGTAGACAACGTCGATGCTTTGAACGCAAAACTCAAAGAAGTACGCGCGGCACAGAAAGAATTTGCGACCTTCACGCAGGAACAGGTCGATAAAATCTTCTTCGAAGCTGCGATGGCTGCGAACATAGCGCGAAAAAAAAAAAAAAAAATGGCCGTGGAAGAAACCGGCATGGGTGTCGTAGAAGACAAAGTCATCAAAAACCATTATGCTTCCGAATACATTTACAATGCATATAAAGATACCAAAACCTGCGGCGTCCTCGAAGAAGACAAAGCATTTGGTACCACCAAAATTGCAGAACCGATCGGCGTCGTAGCGGCGGTGATCCCGACCACCAACCCGACCTCGACTGCGATCTTCAAAACGCTGATCTGCCTGAAAACCAGAAACGGCATCATCATCAGCCCGCATCCGCGTGCGAAAAAATCCACCATCGAAGCGGCCCGCATCGTATATGAAGCAGCAGTCGCTGCCGGTGCTCCGAAGGGCATCATCGGCTGGGTGGACGTTCCCTCGCTGGAAATGACCAACACCCTGATGAAAGAAGCGGACATCATCCTCGCGACCGGCGGTCCGGGCATGGTAAAAGCCGCTTATTCGTCCGGCAAACCGGCTCTCGGCGTCGGCGCAGGCAACACCCCGGCGATCATCGATTCCTCGGCGGACATCCTCTTGGCGGTCAACTCGATCATCCATTCGAAGACCTTCGATAACGGCATGATCTGTGCATCCGAACAGTCGGTCATCGCTTTGGCAGACGTTTACGACAAAGTGCGTGCAGAATTCAAAGCGCGCGGCTGCTACTTCCTCCAGGGTGAAGAACTCGACAAAGTCCGTAAGACCATCATCATCAACGGCGCACTGAACGCAAAAATCGTTGGCCAGAAAGCGGCAACCATCGCAAAACTCTCGGGCGTGGACGTTCCGGAAGACACCAAAGTGCTGATCGGCGAAGTCGAAAGCGTCGACATCTCCGAAGAATTTGCACACGAAAAACTTTCGCCGGTGCTCGCGATGTACAAAGCCGAAACCTTTGAAGACGCTGTCGCAAAAGCAGAACAGCTCATCGCAGACGGCGGCTACGGCCACACCTCTTCGGTCTACCTCAACGCGGTAACCGAACGCGAAAAACTGCATTATTTCGCAGGCAAAATGAAAACCTGCCGTATCCTTTTGAATACGCCTTCTTCGCAGGGCGGCATCGGCGACCTCTACAACTTCAAACTGGCTCCGTCTCTGACGCTGGGCTGCGGCTCGTGGGGCGGCAACTCCGTTTCGGAAAACGTCGGTGTGAAGCATTTGATCAACATCAAAACGGTCGCTGAAAGGAGAGAAAATATGTTGTGGTTCCGCGCTCCGGAAAAAACGTATATGAAGAAAGGCTGTCTGCCGGTTGCACTCCGTGAACTGAAGGAAGTCATGGGCAAAAAACGTGTGTTCATCGTAACCGACTCCTTCCTGTACAACAACGGCTACACCAAAAAGATCACCGATCAGCTCGATGAAATGGGCATTGTGAACGCTGTGTTTGCAAACGTTACCCCGGACCCGACGCTGGCTTGTGCAAAAGAAGGCCTCAAACAGCTCAACGCCTTCCAGCCGGACTGCATCATCGCTGTGGGCGGCGGCTCGCCGATGGACTGCGCAAAGATCATGTGGGTGATGTACGAACATCCGGAAGTCGACTTCATGGATATGGCCATGCGCTTCTCCGATATTCGTAAACGTATCTACACCTTCCCGAAAATGGGTGAAAAAGCATACTTCATCTGTGTACCGACTTCGTCCGGTACCGGCTCGGAAGTGACTCCGTTCGCCATTATCACCGACGAAAAGACCGGCACCAAATACCCGCTGGCGGACTACGAACTCATGCCGAACATGGCAATCGTGGATGCGGACATGATGATGAACCAGCCGAAAGGCCTGACCTCCGCTTCCGGTATCGACGCGATGACCCATGCGTTGGAAGCTTACGCTTCGATGCTGTCCACCGACTTCACCGACGGTCTGGCAAAACAGGCAATCTCCGTGATCTTCGATTACCTGCCGCGCTGCTACGAAAACGGTGCAAACGATCCGGTTGCCCGTGAAAAAATGGCTCATGCTTCCACCATGGCTGGTATGGCATTTGCAAACGCATTCCTGGGTGTCTGCCACTCGATGGCTCATAAACTGGGTGCATTCCATCACCTGCCGCACGGCATCGCGAACGCTCTGATGATCGAAGAAGTGCTTCGCTTCAACGCAGCAGAAGTTCCGGCGAAGATGGGTACCTTCCCGCAGTACGACCATCCGCATACCCTGCGCCGCTATGCAGAAATCGCAGATTACCTCCACCTCGGCGGCGAAACCGACGAAGAAAAACTCGAACTCCTCATCGCAAAACTGAATGATCTGAAAGATACCATCGGCATCAAGAAGACCATCAAAGATTACGGCGTGGACGAACAGGCCTCCCTCGATCGCCTCGACGATATGTGCGAACAGGCCTTTGACGACCAGTGCACCGGCGCAAACCCGCGTTACCCGCTGATCTCCGAAATCAAACAGATGTACCTCAACGCTTACTACGGCAAATAAGGAGGATGTGCTTTATGAACTTCGAAAAAGTGCTTGCTGTCCGCAGCAATAAGACCATCTACAAAGACGGTGACCGCGTCATCAAATTGTTTGACGACAACTATTCCAAAGCGGATATCCTCAACGAAGCATTAAACCAGGCCCGTGTCGAACAGACCGGGCTCCCGGTTCAGAAACTGTTGGGCGTGACCCAGTTTGAAGGCAAATGGGCGATTGTCAACGAATACATCGAAGGCAAAACCCTGCAGTCTTTGATGGATGAAGATCCGGAACACATGGACAGCTACCTCAAACAGTTTGTGGACATTCAGCTTTTGGTGCAGTCGAAAACCATGCCGCTTTTGACCAAACTGAAAGACAAAATGAACACCAAAATTTCCCAGACCGATTTCGATGCATCGACCCGTTACGAACTGCACACCCGTTTGGACTCGATGCCGAAACACAACAAGCTCTGCCACGGCGACTTCAACCCCGGCAACATCATCATCACGCCGGAAGGGGTTCCCTACATTCTCGACTGGTCGCATGCAACGCAGGGCAACGCTTCGGCGGATGCTGCCAGAACTTACCTGCTCTTCTGCCTGAAGGGCGAACGCGAACTGGGCGACCAGTATCTGAAACTCTTCTGTGAAAAATCGGATACCGCCGTACAGTACGTCCAGCAGTGGATGCCGATCGTCGCGGCTTCTCAGACGGTGAAAGCCAAAGAAGAAGAACGCGAATTCCTGGCAAGCTGGGTTAATGTTTTTGATTACCAGTAATGATTCTTTGTGGGGTAAGGGCGAACGCAAAAACTTGCGTTCGCCCTTACTTTTTACGCTGTTTGCCGATTGGTCATAAAATATTCCCACCTTGCAAATCGTTTGGGTGTATAATAAAAATAGAACCCGCGAAAGGAGGAATCGCGATGAAACCGATTGTCATCATTACCGGCGCCAACGGCTTTTTGGGCAATCATCTGGTGCGGTATTACGAGCATTTGGCCGATGTGCGCGCATTGATTCTGCCCGGCACTTCCAAAGTACCGCTTCAGGGCGTGCGCTGCACCATCCACGAGGGGGACGTCACCAAACCGGACAGCTTAAAAGACCTCTTCACCCTGCCGCCTGACCGGGAATGTCTGGTGATTCACTGCGCCGCGATTGTCTCCATCCGCACCGGCAACAGACGCCCCATGCAGGAAGTCAACATCGAAGGGGTGCGCACCATCCTGAAGATGACGCTTGCCGCGCACGCAAAACTGGTCTACGTCAGCAGCGTGCACGCCATCCCGGAACGGCCTGCCCCGCAGGTCATCACCGAGGTGTCTTCCTTTGACCCCAAGCTGGTGCGGGGCGCTTATGCCAAAACGAAAGCCACCGCGGCGGATCTCGTGCTGCGTGCCGTGCGGGAAGAGGGGCTTTGGGCGTGCATCGTGCATCCGTCGGGCATGCTGGGCCCCGGCGATTACGGGCGCAGCCACCTCACCCAACTGGTGGTGGACACCTTAAACGGCCGGCTGGTCGCCGGCCGTTTCGGGCGGATACGACTTTGTGGACGTGCGCGACGTGACAAAGGGCATCGCTCTTGCGGCGCAAAAGGGAAAACCCGGCGATTGCTACCTGCTGACGGGACATGCCTGCACCGTGCCCGATTTACTAAATAAAATCACCCGCACCGTCCAGTTAAAGCCCGTGAAAAGCCGCATCCCGCTGTGGTTTGCGAAACTGACCGCTCCCTTTGCGGAGGGATATTATCTCCTGCTGCGTCAGCCTCCGCTGTATACCAGCTATTCGCTCTACACCTTAAGCAGCAACCACCGCTTTTCCTGCGAAAAAGCCAAACGGCACCTCGGATACCGACCCCGCCCGCTGGAAGAGACCGTCCGGAATACCGTGGTGTGGCTGCTAAAACAAGGGCGCATCCGTCCAAGCCGGGCGGCGAAATGTATTTTGCCCAAACAGAAAAAAGAGACGTGATTTCACGTCTCTTTTTTTGTTTCCGATTCGTCTTCCTCTTGCGGCGGCGAGAGCACAATCTGCCCGTTCTCCAGCGTCAGGCGCACGCGGTTGCCGGAAAGGTGCAGCTCTTCGAGCATTTCCTGCGGAATCTGTACCCGCCCGGCGCGGTCGAGCACGGCAAATTCCTCATGCACCACGCTGTCGTCCAAATCGTCGAGGCGGTCAAGCTGTTCTTTGTAGCTTTGACGCATGATCCATTCGCTGCTGGTTTTGCCGTCGCGGATGGAGACGACACGGTTGACCTGCTTCGAGAGCATGCGGTCGTGAGTGACGATCACCACGGTAAGCCCCAGTTCTTCGTTGAGCTTCCGGAAGACATTCAAAATATAGTGGGAGGTCTTCACGTCCACCGAGCCGGTCGGTTCGTCCGCCAGCAAAATCTTCGGACGGTTTGCCAGCGCGATGGCAATCGCCACCCGCTGCTGTTCCCCGCCGGAAAGCTGATTCAAATAATGATCCTTGCGGTGCTCCATCCCCACCAGCTCCAGGAGTTCCAGGGCGCGCGCTTCCTTCTCCCGCTCGGTGCCGAAATACATCGGCATCTGTACGTTTTGGAGCGCTGTGAGATAGGGCAGCAGGTTTCTGGCGTTGTTTTGCCACACAAACCCCACCGTCAAGCGCTTATATTCCACCAGCTGCTGTTCGTTCAGTTTAAAAAGATCCTTGCCGTCCACAAAGAGTTTCCCGGCGGAGGGTTTATCCAAACCCCCGATCATATTCAAAAAGGTGGATTTCCCCGAACCGGAATTGCCGATGATCGCCATCAGCTCGCCCCGCTCGACCGTCAGTTCCAGCCCCTGCAGGGCCAACACCTCGATGTCGTCCGTCTTATAGATCTTCACGAGGTTTTCGCAGCGGATGATG
>CALXIC010000002.1 GCA_944388265.1 uncultured Clostridia bacterium
AGGGTCTTGCCCGTATCCGCTCCATTTGCCAACAGGACTACGGTAATCTCTTCCGGCCGGATGCCATCCTGATTGTCATTGTCCTGCCAAACCTTTGAAACATCGATGGAAATGCGGCTGAGATCATTGGTGAAAGAAACCTGTGCGGTATCGCCCGGCTCAATCGTTCCCGTTTCCCCGCTGCTCGCCGTGGTGTAGGCTCCCTGATTTGCCTCCTGTTCGACGACGGAGTAGGTTATGCCTGCCGGCAGATCGACTGCCGTTTTGCTTTCCCCGTGTTTCAGGGTAAACTCGGCAACACCATTCTGGAAGGTCATCTCACCATAGTCGCCGTTTAAGCTTTGATCGCTCAGCGTCACAACGAAATGGAATTCTGCATTCCGATCACCGCTGCCGGTTACATTCTTGGTAACCGTCAGATTCCCGTTGGCTGTATTGGTGATCACCTGTGTGCCGTCTTCTTCCTCGCCATAGCTGATCTGGTAATGACCTGAACCCGATGTTTCCACAACGGAATACTCGATCAGCGTTCCGGTATCGTCGTACTTTGGCTGGTCTTCAAAGACGCCGCTCCAGCCGGTATTGCTGCCGGTCAGGAAGTTCCATACCTTTTGCACCGTTCCCGGTTTCAGCTCCAATGTTTCACCGGTAGGCTGACCATTGGCGTACAGTTCCACCGTAATGGAATTTGGCCGGTAACCGAGCTGGTTGTCGTTGTCTGCCCATACCTTCTGTACCGGGATGTCAATCCGTTCCGAACGGGTATTCTTAAAGTGGAACGTATTCGCATCACTGCTGACGATCTCCTGTTCATACCCTTCCGGAACGGTTTCCGTTACCCGATAGGTATATGCTTCCCCGGATTCGATGTCATACTCCGGCAAATCGGTAAAGCTGGTCGTCCACTGGTCGCCGTTTCTCACCCAAGTGTATGTGACGTCATCGACCGTCTCCCAGTCGCTCTCAGCGGGATTGGTCGCCGTGGTGCGCTGCAGTGTCAGTTCCAAATTCTTAGGCCGATTCTGCTTATCCGACACATCTGCCCAGTCCTTGGTGACATAAATGATGCCCAATTTATGATTGTAGACATGGAATCCGCTTTCAGCGCTGCCGCCATAGGAAATTTCATATCCGCCGGTTTCAGCGACATTTGCCGCATTCTGCCCGCCGATCAACGTTTCCTCAACCCAATATTCGTAGGCGTTTCCGTTCGAATCATACTTGGGCTGCGGATCAAAGGTGTGGCTCCAGCTGTTCGCCTCTGTCAAAACAGCCGTTCCCACCTGCTCCGGTGTCGAATTCACAGCGGTGTTTCGGTAAAGTACCACCGTTACTTCTTGTGTATCCGAAACGCCCAGCCAGTGTTTGGTGACACTCGGCGTCACGCTGGGGGTGTTGGTGATGGTAGCGGTGTTTTCAACCATCTCATTTTCGATGATGTAGTTGCCCGTTACCGTTTCAAACACCTTGTATGTGGTATGCCCCTGACCATCCGGTTCACTGCCCACTACATACAGGGGAACGTCTTTCCAGACAGCCTTCCAGTCTTCTTCGGCATAATACAGAAGATCGCCGGGATTTTCTTCTGCTTCTCCGTCACCCAGCTTCACCTGTGCGGCCGGAACAAAGGGTTCATAATCCGAAGGATTTTTCGGATCGCCGCCTTCTTTCAGATATTTGAGTTCCAGCGTAACATCCGAATGCGTCTGCTCTTCGTCGTTCCATACCTTTGTAGCCTGGAACTCCGTCGTGTTCAGGGTGTTGATCGCAGTCAGACCATTGTCGCTGTAACTTACGGTATAGCTGCCATGGAAGGTATCTCCTTCATCCAGCGGCTGGCGATCTGTACCATCAGCCGTGGTTTCTGCGCTCTGCAGTTCCTGAACACGGTAGGTACAGGGCTGCAGCTTCCCATCTTTGTCAAAAAGGTACGCAGGCAATCCGCTCACCGTTGCACTTTTTTGATTTTCTGCATTGGTTCCATGCAGGGTGATGGTTTCTACCGGCTCCGGATCCCAGCTTGTGCCGCCATCCGTACTGCACAGGACAACCAGAGTAACTTCCCAGTCATACCGTGAGACCGTGGACTCCGGACGCGTCTGGTACACTTCGTTGTGATCTTCGCGCCATTCCTTAGCCACGGTGATCTTGGTCGTTTCGATCTGGTTTTTATGGGTCGTCGTGTTGTTTGCCTGAGTACTTTTACCTGCTCCATAATAAGGTGCAAACAGCGTAGAATCACCGCTGACCGTATAGGCATACGGATTGCTGCCATTGTCAAGAGGCGCGGTATAGGTCTGCGACAGCAAGGGGGTATCCTCACCGGTGCGGTAGATCTTCACGTCCGTTTCTACGACACGATACTCCAATTTATACACCGTACCGGTACCGGTACCGTCTGTCCTATACACCGGCAGTCTGTTAAAACTGCTGTCCGTTCCGCGGTAGCGTTGATTCCATTTGGAATCGCCTAACGGTGCGCGGATCGTACCGTTGAACACACGTGTTCCCAGCGAAACATCGCCCTTAAAATACGTATCCGCCGATTGCCACTTGCTCCAGTCTGCGCCAGTGGTTTCCGCCCGTGTGCGCACCTGTAATTCATACCGAACTTCCAGCTCAATGTCCTCGCCCAGCAGATTTTCCGTGATGGTCTTGCCGTCGCTGTCCACCCACGTCTTTTTGAAATAGGTGCTGGTGAGCATCGAGTTGGTCAGATCGTTCATGGTGATCTTTCCGGTAGTGCCATGCTGAGACTGTTGATTGGCGACGCCGCCGTTGCCCGCCGTATAGTACGGAACGGGTTCCTCGGTAATCCGGTAAATCCACGGCATCCCGTTGGGAGCATAGCGTTCCAGACCGGTGACGGTATAAACCCAGCGATCCTCATTGGTGGGGTCAACCCCCCAGATAATCTTGTCGGTAATATCCACAGGTTGCCAGCCAATGGCGTTGCTCTGCCCGGACTGGGCGTTGGCTCTGCGCTCCAGTGTAACGGTAAGTCCCTGCGCTGGATCCGGACGCAAATCATCGTTCAGATCCGACCACAGCTTGCCGCCGGTCAGATCGATCGGATCGGGGTCCGGTTCCGGTTCGTTGAGGAAGGTGGCGTCGATGTCCGGATCGGTATCCGCCGCAAGGCCGGCGACCGCATTGGTTTGGGTGCCGTTCCCTTTGATCTCATCGGCAGCCTGATCCCCTTTCGCAGCCCAGGTCACAAACCCGCCAAGCTGGCTGGTATCCTCGGTAACGGTATAGCGGTATTTCGAGCCGTTGGGCGCATAGATCGGCAACCCAATAAACTCAAACAGATGATCCACCGTGACCATCGTTCCAGAAGCTTCGCCTTCTGCATCAACAGCGGCTTTTACAAGGCTCGCACTCCATGTAGTGGTCGACACTCTTTCCGGTTCGGAAAGTATTCCGTCGTCGGTCATATAACTGCGGGTCAAAGTAAATTTGACAGCCGGATATACCTCCTCCCCTGCCGGAACCGTCAGGTACTTCTTGACGGACAGCCGGCCATCGCCGCTATCCTCGTAGCGGTTGGTAAAGGTCTGCCCGAAATCAGACAAGTGAAAGATGCCGTCTCCTGCACCGTCATTGCCGGCTTCCGTACCATCCCAGTTGACCGTTTCCGTGAGGGTATAGGTGTAGAGTCTGCCCTTCGTATCGAACCGGGGCAGCAGCGATTCATTGTCAGGCACCGCTTCTTCATCGAAGCTGCTGGCAGGTTTATTTTCTCCTGTGTGCCCAAACGTAAACACATAATGCCCGTTCACGTTCAACTTCTGCCAATCGGAACCCGAAATGGTCATGGTGGCGATATTGGTTTCTTCCGTCCCATCCTCAGTTGACCGGTTCAGGGTAAAGGTGACCGAAGGCAAATCCACCAGCGGGTAACCGTCGGGCAGGTTGGTCCACAGCTTTTCACCCGAATAGGTGATGGTGCTGTAGATGGTGTTGACAAACGTATTGCCGGACATCAAGGCATAATTGTCGGTATCGGGATCGCTGCTCACATCCTCAATCAGATGTTCGTTGCCAGCATCCTCAAATATTTTGTCCGAGGTCGCAAATACATGGTCGCTGTTGATTGCGCTTCCCGGTGCATAGGCAGTGGAACGGTAATCGAAATCACCGGTCGATACCACGGAATCCATCGTCGCAAAATAGTCGATTTCATAGCCAAGGTCATCATATTTGGGCAAGCCTTCAATCACGCATTTCCAGAAATTCTGCTGCGAGATGTCCGGGTCGTCCTGGTGCTCTTCAAACTCCCAGCGATAGTTGCTGATGACAAGCTCAGTTTTCGTATTGCCGTCGGCATCGTGAACGCGGGCGTAAATATTGAGGTAAATGTCCGGACGGCTGCCCTCGTTGTAGGCGAAATCATCCAGCCACAGCGTGTACCAGCTGACATCCGTCGTATTGTCAAGCTGATTGGTGAGCGTAAAGTCCTGGGTATCCAGGGCGTGGTTTTCCCCAACTACATACGGCCCTGCTTTGTTCGTCTTGGAATATTCCTGCCAAATCTCGGCCACATCGGAATACTTCGTCAGATCGGTGACTTCATTTCCCTGAGCATCAACAAAAATTTCTTCCACATGATAGCGCACGGATGCACCGTTTCCGTCATATTTCGGAAGATTCCAGAAATACAGGGTCTGTTCTGATTTTTCCAAATCCAATAACTGAACCGAATCCACTGCTTTTCCCTGGTCATCCTGAATGGCGGTAGGCTTGCCGTAACTGATGGTAACGGTATCTCCCGTGTCCTCGTGTCCGAATCCGGAACGGCTGATCTCGTACACATCCTGCATACCAAGGGATGGTTCACTCATAAATTCCAGCTTGACCGCAAGATTCAGTCCTTCTTTTTCCAAAGCGCTTTGCAGCTGCTTGCGCATTTCACCGTTACCGTCCACCCAGTCTTTGGTGACCGTTAAATTGATGTTGCCCAAACGGCGGTTGGTCACGGTATAGCAGTCCATTCCTTCATAGGCACCGGCGCCGCTGGAAGCTCCGAAATCCTCATCATAGGAATAGGTGGCTTCGTAGTCATGGTACTCAGTACTAAACTGCACCGCAGTTTCTGTTCCGGTTCCCTCATAGGTGGGCGGGATGGGCTTTCCATCGGCGTCTGCAGCATTTTGGATCTCGGTATCTCCCACTTTGGTTTCCAGGATGTAGACATTGGCCGGATCATGGGTGCCGATGCCTACAAGCTGATACCAGGTACTGGTTCCCAAAACAACCGGTTTGCCAATCGGTTCGTTGGTGGCTTTATCGTATACGGTAATTTCCACCGGAAGACGGTGCTGGGTATCGCTCTCATCCACCCACTCCTTGCGCACCAAAATGATATTGCCGGGACCGGGGCCGTTGGTTACAACACTTTTATAATTTCCATCAGCGTCCCGTTCGGTTGTAATGGTGGCGGTGCTTCCGTCCGCTTCCAGCAGAAGGTACTCATACTGCTGCCCGTCGGCATCAAATTCCGGCAAACCGTGGATGATGACATGCCATTCGGCATCCTGTTCAATCGTTAAGCTGGCGCCGTCTGGGATGTGCATTTGAATTTCCGGCGGATCGTTTTCCGTATTTTTATCAATGGTAAATGTGGCATACCGTTCCAGATCCGAGCCGCTGGTGGCACGAAACAGGGTAAAGGTATAGGAGTCCGCGTAATCATTAATATTCCACTCTGGAGAAAATTCTTTGGTCACATCATAGTCGATCACATTGGCAATGGAGTTGGTGATGACCGTACAGTTGTCCTGTGCATCCTCATCGGCTGCATGACAGCCGCTCTTATAGGTGATCTCACGGCCGTTTTGTTCCAACGTAAAGGAACGCGAACCGTCGGCATTGATCGATGATTCCACTTCATGCCCGCCGGTATAGGTTCCGTCCTCTACTTTTCCTCCCTGCCAGACCGATTCCTCGACCCATTGATATTCCAGTTCATGCCCCCATTCGTCATACTGCGGATAGTTTCCGACATGGGTCACCGTAAGATTTTCCGCCAGAAAACCGAACATCTGATACGTATATTCCGTATCTTCCCATTGATCATCCTGCCCCTTCATGCGGGACTGGAGCCGCAGCACCACCATGACATCTTCAAATTCCGACTGGAAGGAGGCCGCTTTCCAATCTTTGGTGACCGTAACCGGCACGGTACCTTTTAACCGGTTGGACAAGGTGCCGCCATTGTACAAGAATGTGTCGTTTTCATCGCGAGGAGAATATTCCGGCAGCGTATCCGTTACATTTCCGTCAGATTCCACCACGCCAAACACCTGTTCGTAGCGATCGGCGTTATTTCCGCTCAGATATTCGCGTACCACATAACAGTAGCGGTATCCTTCCGGGTCATATTTCGGAAGCTTGTCATCAAAAGAAATGTTGTAAGTTCCGTCCGAATTTTCGGAATCAGCGCTCAAAGTAAGAACATAGGGGTTCCCGTCGGCGTCGAGGACCAAAGAGGCCGTTTTATAGGACTGTCCGCTCCGATAGCGCCAAAGCTCCATGGTGGCCGTGGGGCGCTCTTTCTCGCCGTCGTCCAGCCATACCTTCGTGGCTTGATATTTCATTGTCCCGGTCAGCGTCAGTTTCAGAAGCCCGCCGCTGTGGGCAGCGGTTGTCACACTGCTGAAGCTGGGTACTGCGCTGTTATCATAGCTGACCGAAAAATAATCTCCCTCATCCAGTCCGGATACTCCCGTCAGACGGTAGTCGATAGTACCCTCAGGTGTTCCTTCCCTGATCGAATAGTTGATCCGGGTGTTATCCAGATTATACCGCCACAGATTGGTAATCGTAACGGAAATCAGGGTGGGGTCGTCCGGATTTTCTTCAGGCTGATAGTGGCCGTCGTCCCGGACAAAAGCCAGCTGAAAATACTGATTCTGGCCTCCGCTATAGGAGGCATCCAGATAAAACTGTTCCAAAAAGGCTTCCCGAATATTCTCGATGTCATAGTCTGAATTACCTTGATAGATTCGGGCAGTAAAGGTCAGCGTGGTCTCAAGAACATAATAGGTTCCGTATTGATCCTGAACGCTGGAATAGTCGCCGGCATTTTCCGGAGTCACTTCCACCATGGCGTAGCTTTCCGGCGCACGATTGAACACCACACGCCAGTTCACATCCCGAATCAGCGTGCTGCCCGTTCCGGTACTGTCGGAGTACGAAACTTTACTGGGCAGAGAATTTTGCCAGCTATACTGCCACACGCCGCTCTGCGAACTGATGTTTGGCTGCGGGATCGTTTCCAGCCCCAGCTGTGCCAGATTCTCTTCCGTCAAAGTGGTGTAATCGGATGACCCGTCTAACGAAAACTGAAGCTCATAGTAGCCGTCCAGATTTTCCGGCCGCTTTCCGTCAGAGTTCGCGTTATCCGCCCAATGGACATCGTGCTTCAGATTCGACAGATACTCTTCTACCGCAACCACATCATCCGGAAACGGTTCCTCGCCGCCGATAAAATACCAGCCCCGGCCAAGTCCGGCAGGATAATCGCCGGCATTTTCATCGGTAATTTCGACCAGTTTTCCTGCATTCTCATAATAACCATCCGGATAGGACGGTTTCAAAAACCAGGTGACATCCTTTTCCACATACGCTCCGTTCTGCAAAACGAGCACGGTGGACGGGAGAGCACTGGCATCCTGAACCTGGCCGGTCCACGTATCCGTACCGGCCGCGGTAGAAATTTTCGGGATTTCATCAAGACCAAACGGCAGATTTCCCTCTTGCAGTTCAACGGCACTCTCGCCATCCAGCTGGTAATAGAGCTTAAAAGTAGGCGCGGTTTCCTGACGCGAAACGGCCTTACCGTCCTGATCGACATAATGCACCGTCACATCTTCCACCTGCGCGGAATATGCCGTTCCGCTGCCGTACGTATCATCCGTCGGCAAGCTTTCAACAAAGGTGATTTTGTCCCATTTCAGATTGGACTTCACATAGGGACTTACCTGATACTCTTCCGGCGAAATAGAAACTTGGATGTCTGTCTTGTCGATATCCAGCGTGGCAACAGAATCCGCCTGCACCGGAATCTGACAGTTCATCGAGACTTTTCCGGTATTTTCGTCATTGACCAGTGTAAAAACCAGCTGATTGCCGTTCAAAGAGACCTCATCCGTCCCCGAGACATCCAGCATCGCGATTTCTTCATCGCTGAGCGAAATACCAATTTGTGCCTGGGTCACTTTTTTGCCGGTGATAGCTCCTGCAATGGTCAGAACCGCTCCCCCATCCGTACCCCACTCGGCGTAATCCTTGTCGAAAGTCAGGCTGACATCCACGGTCGTGTGGGAACAGTTTTCAGGATGTTCTGAACAGACGAGGCAGTCCGGGTTGCGCGACCCATCGTCACACAAACTGGTACAGGTACAGTCGCAGATGGGGCATACAAAACCACACGGCACTGGTTCGACAGGCTCTTTATACCCGCAGCTTTCGTCATGGACGACGTGCTCGCACTCCTGTCCTTCCACCTTCGGCTGATAGGCGCAGTCATCTGCATGATCGATTACGCCATCGCCATCTATGTCGGTGCACTCTTTGTTGCATGGCACCTCTTCTTTTGCTTCTATGTATCCGCAAGTGTCATCGTGTTCACCATGTTCATGCTTGCACGGCGATCCTTCCGATCCCTCACTGTAGCCGCAGTCAATATGATGTTCTGTGTGATGCGGACACAGGCCGGAATCCGGATCGTATCCCGCCGCAAACGCAGGCATGATATTGGTCGTCATGGTAAAAAGCATAATGACCGTTAAAAACAGTGCTTGTATCCGTTTGCGTTTCATAAAACATCTTCTCCTTACAATTAAACATCTTCGAATGGGGTATTCCTGACTTGCGACCGAATGCTTCCTGAAATGTATATATCCGAAATATATAAAAAAGGCGAAAGGAGTCCAATAAAATGGCCGCATTTCGCCTTTCCCTTTATATGTTTTTTCTTACAACAGCGAAAAGAGCACAATGATTCCTTATTTGCCGGATTGGCAAAAGCCAATCCCTTTGATACATTTTTGGAAGCTCCCTTCCGGGTATAATTATATATCTATTATTTTATTACAAAATGAGGTCATTGTCAACGTGTTCACCTAAATACCGGAGGGGTGACTGCTGTTCTATTTTTGTCATTTTCTGCTGCCAGCCCAATTTTTCTACAAATGGAAGAAATCCTGATGTTCAGGCGCTTTGATAGCGTGTTCACCCATTTGCTTGCAGAGCGCATTTTGCTTGCCTGTCCGACCCCTCGGATGCTCCGGTTTGGAGTTCTCGGCGGGGCCTTTCACGCTTCTTCCTTTGCTGCACTCGACGAAAAACGATATTCTCTGTATGCGCATCAATATCCGCAGGACACCGGTTGCGTTTGCCGCTTGTCAGAGGATGTGCGCAGGGGATTTTATGGTGTTTTTTCAGATTCTGCAAATGCCGCTGCCCCGTATTCCGATGGATTTATGTTTCCGGCTGATTGCAAAGCAAAAGGGAGAGCACCTCTTGACGAAGTCTCTCCCTTACCGGGTCTATTTTAATCCTTCCTCAGTCCTGAAACATCGGGGTGGACAGATAGCGGTCGCCGGTATCGGGCAAAAGCGCCACGATCACCTTGCCGGCAAATTCCGGCCGTTTGGCGATCTGGGTTGCGGCGAACACGGCCGCCCCCGAGGTGATGCCCACCAAAAAGCCTTCGCGGCGGGCAATCGCGCGGCCGGCGGCGAACGCTTCTTCGTTTTCCACCGTCAGCACCTCGTCATAGATGCCGGTATCCAGCGTGTCGGGCACAAAGCCGGCGCCGATGCCCTGGAGCATGTGCGGACCCGCCTGCCCCTTGGTCAGCACGGGGGAACCGGCAGGTTCCACGCCGACGATGCGGATGTTCGGATTCTTCGATTTGAGGTAAGCGCCCACGCCGCTGATCGTGCCGCCGGTGCCGATGCCCGCGACAAACACATCCACCTTGCCGTCGGTATCTTCCCAGATTTCCGGCCCGGTCGACGCCACATGCGCCGCCGGATTGGCGGGGTTGACAAACTGGCCGGGGATAAAGCTGTTTTCGGTCTCTTTGGCCAGTTCTTCGGCTTTTTCAATTGCGCCTTTCATGCCCTTGGCGCCTTCGGTCAGCACCAGTTTCGCGCCGTACGCCTTCAAAAGATTTCGCCGTTCGACGCTCATCGTCTCCGGCATGGTGAGGATGATGGAATACCCCTTCGCCGCCGCGACCGACGCCAGCCCGATGCCGGTGTTGCCGCTGGTCGGTTCGATGATGGTCGCCCCCGGTTTCAGCAAGCCTTTGCGCTCGGCGTCTTCAATCATCGCAAACGCCACGCGGTCCTTGACACTTCCGGCGGGGTTGAAATATTCGAGTTTCGCTAAAATCGTTGCCTGAAGTCCCTCGGCCGCTTCGTAATTGGCAAGCTCCAGCAGCGGGGTCTTGCCGATGAGTTCGGTAATTTGATGATAAATCTTGCTCATCACGCATCGCTCCTTTTTCAAACAGTCTATCTGAGAATACCCACGGGGTTAATAACCTAGTTCTTTTATAGGTTATATTATAGCATCCCCCTTTTCCGCTGTCAAGGCGGGAAAAAGGGAAGATTTTGGGTTATCTTGCATTTTTCTCGGCAATCAGGCGAAGCCCCTCCAGCACCAAATCGCGCTCCACCAAAAACGGCGTTTCACAGAAGGGGGCAAGCCAGTCGGCGTATTCGCCGGTCAGCAAAAAGCTCTTCGCCCCGCCGATGGCGTCGGAAAAGCGCTTCACCATGCCGTCCACCATGGCGGCGTGCCCATAGCACAGCCCCGATTGCAGCGCCGATGCGGTGTCCGATGCAATGAGTGTTGCCGGACGTTCCAGCGCCACCTGGGGCAGCTGCGCCGCTTCCTTGTGAAGTGCGGCGGCGGAGGTGTTGGGTCCTGCGGTAATCGCCGTACCCAGAAAAGCCCCCGTCTCGTCGAGGGCGGCAAAGGTGGTGGCGGTGCCCACCGACACCAGCACCGCAGGCAGCGGGAAGGATGCTTTGGCCGCCGCGGCGTTGCACACAAAGTCCGCGCCCAGCGTATTCGCATAGCGCGAAATTTTCAGTCCCGTGCGCACCCCGGCGGACACGCAAAGAGCGGATACCGAAAAGGCGAGGGTGCACGCCTCCCGCAATGTCCCGGTCAGCGCGGGCACGACGCTTGCGATCGCCGCACCGTCGATCCCGTCGGGAGAAAGCCCCCACAGCGCCAGAATCTCCCGCAGACGCACCGCGTAATCGTAAGCGCTTGCGCGGACATCGGCGGCAATCTGCGCCCGATGGAGCAAAATTTTACCGTCAAAGACGCCGAACAGCAGCGTCTGATTTTCAATGCTTGCACAAAAAAGCATGACCATTCTCCTTATCACCTAGGATGCGCAAAAAGGGAACGGACATCCGTTCCCTTTGCTTTTCCTTATGCGCCCAGCGTTGCCGCCATCACCGCTTTGATGGTGTGCATGCGGTTTTCCGCTTCGTCAAAGACGAGGCTCTGATCGGAAAGGAAGACCTCGTCGGTCACTTCCATTTCGGTCAGGCCGTATTTTTGATGGATGGTTTCCCCAATCCCGGTGTTGAGGTCGTGGAACGACGGCAGGCAGTGCAAAAAGATCGCCTGTTCGTCGGCGTTGTCCATCATGGCGCGGTCCACACGGTAGGGGGAGAGGTCGCGGATGCGTTCTTCCCACACGCTGTCCGGTTCGCCCATCGACACCCACACGTCGGTATAGATCACGTGAGCGCCCTTGGTGCCCTCCGCCACGTCTTCGGTAAAGCGCAGCGTCGCACCCGTTTCTGCCGCGATGGCCTGGCAGGTTTTGATGAGTTCCGTTTCCGGCCAGTATTTTTTCGGTGCGCAGGCGGTGAAGTTTAAGCCCAGTTTCGCGCAGCCCACCATCAGGGAGTTGCCCATGTTGTAGCGCGCATCGCCCACATAGGTAAAGTTTAAGCCCGCCAGACGGCCGAAATGCTCGCGGATGGTGAGCATGTCCGCCAAAATCTGGGTGGGATGGAATTCATTGGTCAGCCCGTTCCACACCGGAACCCCCGCATATTTCGCGAGTTCTTCGACGATATTCTGGCCAAAGCCGCGGTATTCGATGCCGTCGTAGATGCGGCCGAGCACCTTGGCGGTATCGGCGATGGATTCTTTTTTGCCGATCTGCGAGCCGGTCGGTTCGAGATAGGTGACCCCCATGCCCAGATCGTACGCCGCCACTTCAAAGGAGCAGCGGGTGCGGGTGGATGTTTTTTCAAAGATCAGTGCGATGTTTTTGCCGCGAAGAGTGTCCACGGGAACGCCTGCTTTCTTTTTGGCCTTGTATTCTGCCGCCAGATCGATCAGCCCGGTGATCTCCTCCGGCGTAAAATCAAGGAGTTTCAAAAAATTGCGTCCCTTCAAGTTCATTTCTTTTTTCTTCCTTTCTCAAGCTGTTCCTCGCAGTATTTGCAGCGGTACACCCGTTTTTCCGCATCGGTGAGGATGAAGACGTGGGGCAGACCCTGTTCAATCGAGGTGATGCAGCGTGGATTTTTGCATTTGACCACGTCGGTAATCTGGGTGGGGAGGGAAAGGTGCTTCTTTTCCACAATCTTGCCGCCGCGGATCACGTTCACGGTAACCGAATCGTCTAAATAGCCCAGCAGATCCAAATCCAGATCAATCAGCGCTTCAATTTTGATGATGTCCTTTTTGCCCTGCTTGTTGCTGCGCGCATTTTTGATGATGGCAACCGGACAGTCGCATTTGTCGAGTTTCAACAGTTCGTAAATCTTTAAGCTTTTGCCGGCTTCGATGTGGTCGATGACGTAGCCGTTTTCAATGCCGCTGATGTTTAACATGCCGGTACCTCCAATCCCAGAAGTTTCATGATGAGTGCCATGCGGGCGTACACGCCGTACTGTGCCTGTTCAAAATAAACGGCGCGCGGATCGTTGTCCACTTCGACGGCGATTTCGTTCACGCGGGGCAGCGGATGCATCACAAGCATGTCCTTTGCCGCGTAGGTCATCTTTTCCTGATCGAGGATGAAGCGGTCCTTCAAGCGGATGTAATCCTCTTCGTTGAAGAAGCGTTCGCGCTGCACGCGGGTCATGTAGAGGATGTCGAGCGTCGGCATCACGTCTTCGAGGTGATCGACCTCTTCAAACGGGATGTTTTGTTTGCGCAGCACGTCGTCGCGCACAAAGCTCGGAATCTTCAGTTCTTCCGGGGAGATCAGCACAAAGCGGATGTTCGGATAGCGCACAAGGGCGGTGATGAGGGAATGGACGGTGCGTCCGAATTTCAAGTCGCCGCAAAGCCCGATGGTCAGGGTGTCGAGGCGTCCTTTTTTCGCGTGAATGGTCAAAAGGTCGGTCAGCGTCTGGGTGGGGTGCTGATGTCCGCCGTCACCGGCGTTGATGATCGGCACCGGCGAATACATCGACGCGACCATCGGCGCGCCCTCTTTCGGGTGACGCATCGCGATGATGTCGGCATAGCATCCGACCACGCGCACGGTATCGGCAACGCTCTCGCCCTTCGAAGCGGACGAGGACTGCGCATCGGAAAAGCCCAGCACACTGCCGCCAAGATTCAACATCGCGGCTTCAAAGCTTAAGCGTGTGCGGGTACTCGGTTCGTAAAAACAGGTGGCAATTTTCTTGCCGTCCGCGACGTGGCTGTATTTTTTCGGATTTTTTTCAATATCCTCGGCCACGGCGATGATCTGGTCAATCTCTTCCACGGAAAGATCCAAAGGACTCAACAAATGTCTCATACAACTCCAACTCCTTTGTCCGGTCATCCGGCTTGGCGCGCCAGAGACGCGCAATTTCTTTTCAATGTTCCCTTTATTTTACCGCACCCGGCGAATGATTGCAACTGATTTGCGTAAATTTCTTCTCTTGCCAGACGGGGGAAAAACCGTTACAATAGAAAACCGAAAGGGGTGACGGGATGGATCGGTATCAGGCATTGCAGACATTTTTCGGTTATTCGGCGTTTCGCGACGGGCAGGAAGAACTCATCAAGCAGCTCGAAGCGGGGCGCGACGTGCTGGGCATTTTGCCCACCGGAGGCGGAAAATCGCTTTGCTATCAAATCCCCGGCATCCTGGCCGATGGGGTCACACTCGTGGTGTCGCCGCTCATCTCGCTGATGACCGATCAGGTGCACGCCTTAAATGAAACGGGCATCCCCGCGGCTTTTTTAAACAGCTCGCTTTCCCCCGGGCAGTACCGAACCGCCGTTTCCCGCGCGGCAAACGGCGCGTATAAAATCATCTACGTGGCGCCCGAACGGCTGTTGACCGAATCCTTTCTGGCGCTCTGCCGCCAGATGAAGGTGGGGCTGGTCGCCGTGGACGAGGCGCACTGCGTCTCCCAGTGGGGACAGGATTTTCGTCCGGGATATTTAAAAATCGCCGATTTTCTCGAAAAGCTCCCCAGCCGTCCGCCGGTGGGCGCCTTTACCGCCACGGCAACGCCCCGCGTCAAAGCGGACATCATCCGCTACCTGAAACTTCAAGACCCCTACTGCAAAACCACCGGATTTGACCGCCAAAACCTCTTCTTTGCGGTCGAGCATCCCCAGCACAAAAAAGAAGCGCTGCTGTCCTTTGTGCGCGCCCGCAAAAACCGCTCGGGCATCGTCTACTGCAACACCCGCAAGGCGGTGGAGGAGACCTGCGCCCTGCTACGGGAAGACGGCATCCCCGCCACGCGCTACCACGCCGGACTTCCCGAAGAGGAGCGGCGCGTCAATCAGGAAGAATTTTTGTTTGACCGCGCACCCGTGATGGTGGCGACCAACGCCTTCGGCATGGGGATCGACAAATCAAACGTCTCGTATGTCTTACATTACAACATGCCCGCCAGCATCGAAGCCTATTATCAGGAAGCGGGACGCGCCGGCCGGGACGGAAGCCCCGCCGAATGCGTGCTCTTTTTCCATGAAATGGACGTGCGCACCCACCACTGGCTGTTGTCGCACGCCGAACCGAATCCGGCGCTCACCGAAGCCCAGCAGAAAGAAACGCTCCAAAGCCAGTTTTCCCGGCTGGAAACGATGGCGGAATACTGCCGCACCAGCCAGTGCCTGCGCCGCTACATCCTCCATTATTTCGGTGAAATCGACGCCGCGCCCTGCGGCCACTGCGGCAACTGTCAGGAAACGATGAGGCACCGCACCACCGGGCTTCCCGCCAAGCGCTCGGGTGCCTTCACCGACGAGGAAGAAGCACTTTTGACAAAACTCAAAGCCCTGCGCGCAGCACTCGCCAAAAAAACGCATCACCCCGCCTTTACCATCTTTACCGACGCGACCCTCCGGGATCTGGTGCGCCGCCGTCCCCAGACGCCGGAAGAATTTTTAAGCGTGTCCGGCGTGGGCGAAAAGAAACAAAAGCAGTACGGCGAAGCCTTTTTAAAGCTCCTTGCCAAACCACAAACGCCGAAAAAAGCGCCCGCTTCGCCCAAACCAGCGCCTGCTCCCGCAAAACCCCGCACCTGGACGGCGGAGGAGGAAGAACTGCTGCTGCGGGAACTCGAAGCCGGTGTCACGATCAAACAGGCAAAGCAGATTCACCGCTGCACCGACGAAGAAATCGCCGCCCATCAGTGCCAGGCGCTTTTACACCGCAAACAAAACGGCTTTGGTGAAAAATCCTGATTTTCTCTTGCGGCAGGGGTGAAATTCTGTTATACTTGACACAGCAACCACAGACACGGAGGAAATGGCGATGCCAAAATTCAGCGACAAAAATTTCTTAAACTTCACTTCGGACGACGTCGACGTGGACGACGTTGCAGAAGATTACCGCAATGCCGTCAAGGATGAGGGCTGCCGCATCGGCGACCGGTTTTTCTTTTACCAGCGCGGCATGTTTCACACCGACGTGCTCAGTCTGGAACATCTGCTGTGGATGTATCCGGCGCGCACCGCGCAAAAGGGCAAAAGCGGCGAACAGTTTCACAACGACCGCGGACAGCTGGTATGCTACACCAAAGAGGGCAAGCGCATCGACCTGACCTTTAAAACGCCCCATATGGCAGAAACGCTCTTTTCCCTTCTCGTTCCGGCGTTGCAGGAATACCACGTGGTGGCGGGGATGTCCCCCGAATTGCTGCGCGGCATGGAAGAAGGCGGCGTGGAAGGATTTCAGCGCGCGATGGATTTGCTCCGCCAGCGCTATCAGGAACAAAACCGCGCGGGCGACCCGCACCGCCGGGTGTATTGACGCTTGACGAAATCCCCGGATCTTCCGGGGATTTTTCATTTTTTGGGGCATGCTACCCATAGAACTCTCCCAGAAAGAAGGAACTGTTATGGAACTCACCTGGTCTTTGGACGTACTCTACCGCGATTTGGATGATCCTGCGCTGGAAGCGGATGTTAAAAAGCTGGAAGACGCGATCACCGGCATGAAAGAAGCATTAAACACCGCCAAAACCGCTTCGCCAAAAGACGCACTCACCGCCGTTCTCACCGCATGGGAAACGGAAGCGGTGCTGGATTACCGCATCGGAAACTACCTCTACCTGCGGCAGAGCACCGACGCGTCAAACGGCGCCATCGCCTCTTTGCTGGCGCGCTACGGGCGCATCAGCGCATCGGCCGCACCCATCCGCACCGCCATCCAGCATTTCATCGCCTCCATCGACTCTCTTGAAGAGATCACCGCCCAAACGCCCTTTTTGTCCGAATACCGCTTTTTGTGCCTTCAGATTCAACAGCAGGCGCCCCACCTTTTGCCCGACGAAACCGAAGCTTTGCTTTCCGAACTGGATCTTTCCGGCGGCGGTGCGTGGAGCAAGCTCTTTGACTATCTGACGGCAAACGTCCCGGTTTCGCTGGAAGGAAAGACCATCACCCTGCCTGAAGTGCGCAATCTCGCGCACCATCCCGATCAGGCAATGCGCAAAAAGGCGTATGAAGCGGAACTTGCCTGCTATCCCGCCATCGAAGGCTCGATTGCCTTTGCATTAAACAGCATCAAAAATCAGGTGTGGACGGTCGCCAAAAAGCGCGGCTTTGCATCCCCGCTTGCGATGACGCTCGACCGCACCCATATGAGCCGCGAAACCCTCGACGCGATGCTTTTGGCGATGAACGAAGAATTTTCCATCTTCCACCGCTACCTGCGCGCGAAAGCCCGCCGCCTCGGCCATCCGGGCGGTCTGCCGTGGTACGATCTGTTTGCACCCATGGGCGAAAGTTCGCGCACCTATACCCCCGAAGAAGCGAAAGAAACCCTCGTATCCGCCTTTTCGGCGCTTGCGCCCGACACCGGCGCGCTCATCGAAGAGGCGTTTACCCACCGCTGGATCGATTTCCTGCCCAAAAAGGGCAAGGTGGGCGGCGCCTACTGCGCAAACCTCCCCGAAACGGACGAAAGCCGCATCCTCACCAATTTCAGCGGGGATTATGAATCGGTCGTGACGCTGGCGCACGAACTGGGACACGCCTATCATAACCGCATGATTCAAAACCGCCGTCCGCTCAATCAGGATTTCCCGATGCAGGTGGCGGAAACCGCCTCCACCTTCCAGGAAGTGCATCTGGGGCTTTATGCCTTGGCGCATGCCAAAACCGACGGCGAACGCCTCGCGCTATTAGAATCCATGCTTTCCGGCACCACTCAGACGATGTGCGACATCTATTCCCGCTACCTCTTTGAAAGCGAAGTGTTTGCGCGCTGCCAAACCGAATTTCTGATGCCCGATACGCTGTGCGACATCATGGCGCGCGCCCAGCGCACCGCCTACGGCGACGGGCTGGACGAACAGGCGCTGCACCCCTACATGTGGGCGTGCAAGGGGCATTATTACTCGAGTGATCTGAGCTTTTACAATTTCCCCTATGCGTTCGGCACGCTGTTCTCGACCGGTCTTTACGCCCTCTATCA
>CALXIC010000003.1 GCA_944388265.1 uncultured Clostridia bacterium
CGGAGATGCGTTTGCATCTCCGGGTTTCTTATTCCTCACATCGCAGCATTTTCTGCCGGTTCGCCCCATGGGTCTGTCGCCGGCGGATGGGGCAATTCGTCGCAGGGAAAGGCTTCGATCGCATAACGCCCCATCGCGTAGGCCGCAAGCTTGCAGCTCCCGCCAATTTCCACCGGCAAATCCGGTGTGGTTGGATAGATGCGGGTGGTACACACCGCTTCGCCGCCGTTTACAAAGCATTCCACACTCGAGGAATCCACAAAAACTGAGAGCGTTTGAAGGTACGAAAGGGGCATTTGCTTTGCCGTGCGCCCGCAGCCCAGCGCACGGTTTGTAAAACAAACGGTAAAAATTTTCGCCAAAGGATCGTACGAAAGCCGGTACCCGCCAAACAGGGTGACGTGAAACGCACCCCGAATCTCCGTAAACTCCAAATCTGCGTGGCGCGGCAGGGAAAGAAAACGGCTTTCTTCGATGCAAAAGGTTTGTCTTTCCTGCCGGAGGGTAAATAGTTCCCGCGCCGGGCGCTGTAACAGTACATCTCCCTGCAAAACCGGTTCCCGCGGGAGAGCAACACAGTACTGCCAGCCGCAGTCGACGGTGGGCTGGTTTTTGCAAAAAGGCGTCTCCTCCGGCGTTCCCATCCAGCCCCAAAGGAGGGTGCGCCCGCTTTCGTCCGTGCCGGTTTGGGGCGCATAAAAATCAAATCCCGCATCCCAGGCATGGAGCGAACCCCGAACCCCCTCCTTTTGATAGCCGCAGGCAAAACGGTTTTCCCCCGTATGCCGCACCGAGAGCGACCAAAACACCTGATCCCCCAAACAGAACCGTTCGGGCGCTTCCCACCAGTCGCCCGCACCGGTGGGAAGCGGCACGCGAAAGCAGGGGAAAAACCGGCCCCATTCGCTCCCTTTGAGTAGCACCAATTCCTGCTGTTGATCGGTGCGGCAGGCGCAAAGGAGCAGGTAGTAATACCCGTTTTCTTTCCAGATTTTGGGGTCATGGACGGTCTGTTCATACCGTCCGCCGCCGTCGGGCGCACAGAGGACGCAGTCCTTGACCAAAAAATGGGTGCCGTCCGCCGATTCCGCCGCCAAAAGGCTGGTGATGGTTTGATCCGGTGCTGCCGGATCGCCGGTTTGGAGGCGCACCCGTCCGGTGTAGCACAGGCGCAGTTTGCCGTGCTCCACCCACACCGAGCCGCGCCCCGCGCCGTGCAGATCCAGACGGGTATCGGGATAGACGGCGGGGGGCAGCTGCTCCCAATGTAAGAGATCGTGCGAACGGTAATGCCCCCACAGCCGCAGCCCGTCGAACACATTGAAGGGGGAATACTGATAAAACAGATGATACGCCCCGTCAAACCGGCAAAAACCGCTGACCGGATACATCGCGCCCACCGGCGGCATCAGATGAAACCACTGCCGAAACGGATCGGTGCGATTGGCGCCCTGCTGGAGGGTTTCCGCCTCGCGGCAAAAGGCAAAAAGCGTTCTGGATAGCCCGTTCATCAAAGCTCTCCTTTTGCCGGACGGGTGTTTTTCTTTTGATTTTTGCCCACCCCTGTGCTATACTGGATGGGAACATCCGGCAGATTCTCTGCCGGCAGTATGCCCAAAAGGAGGCAATTTATGCAAAACAAACGCACGGTCTTCGTCGTCGGTCACCGCAACCCCGACACCGACTCCATCTGTTCCGCCATCGCTTATGCGGAACTCAAAAACCAAACCGACGATTCGATGGTCTATATCCCCGCGCGCGCCGGACAGCTCAATGCGGAAACCCATTATGTGCTCGAACGCTTCGGCATTCCGCACCCCACCTACCTCAACAACATCGGTTCGCGCGTGAAGGATCTGGAGATCCGCCATGTGCCCGGCATCACGCGGCGGACGTCGATGAAGGACGCGTGGAGCCTGATGAGCGAGGAAGGGGCGTTCACCCTGCCGATCGTCACCGGGGACAACCGGCTCGAAGGGATCATCACCGTCAACGACATCGCCACCTCCTACATGGAAAAACAGGACAGCGCGCTCCTTTCCACCGCGCGCACCCCTTACCGCAATATTTTACAGGCGCTCGACGCGACCATGGTCGTCGGCGATCCCAACGCGGTGTTCGATCAGGGCAAGGTGCTCGTCGCCGCCGCCAACCCCGACGTGATGGAAGAATACATCAAGCCCCACGACATGGTCATCATGGGCAACCGCTACGAAGCGCAGCTTTCCGCCATCGAGATGGACGCCGGGTGCATCGTCGTCTGTCTGGGGGCGCCCGTTTCCCGTTCGATTCAAAATCTTGCGCGGGACAAGCACTGTGCGGTGATCGTTTCGCCGCTCGACACCTTCACCGTCGCCCGCCTCATCAACCAGAGCATCCCGGTGGAATTTTTCATGAAGAAAGAAAATCTCATGACCTTCCAGTATCACGACTACTGCGACAACATCCGGGAACCGATGATGAAGATGCGCTACCGCGACTTTCCCATCCTCGACAAGAAAAAACGCTACATCGGCATGATCTCCCGCCGAAACCTCCTCGCCGCACGGCGCCGCGCCGCCATCCTCGTCGACCACAACGAAGTGTCGCAGGCGGTCGAAAACATTCAGGATGCGGATATTTTGGAGATCATCGACCATCACCGTCTGGGGTCACTGGAAACCATCACCCCGATTTACTTTCGAAACGAACCGGTGGGCTGTACCGCCACCATCGTCACCCGCATGTATCACGAACGCGGGGTAGACATTCCGCCGAAAATCGCGGGGCTTTTGTGCAGCGCCATTTTGTCGGACACCCTCTTGTTCCGTTCGCCGACCTGTACGGCGTACGACCGCGCCGCGGCGGAATCGCTCGCGTTCATCGCCGGCATCTCCTGTGAAGAATTTGCGCTGGAAATGTTCCAGGCGGGGAGCGACCTCAAGGACAAAGCGCCGGAAGAAATTTTCTATCAGGACTTCAAAAAGTTCCAGTTTGGGGACATCACCTTCGGCGTGGGGCAGATTTCGTCGATGTCGGCGGAAGAACTCTCCACCATCCGCACCCGGGTGCGCCCCTATCTGGAAAAATCCTGCCGCGAACACAATCTGGAGATGACCTTCTTCATGCTCACCAACATCATACAGGAATCGACCGAACTAATGTGCTACGGCAGCAAGGTGGACGCTTTTGTGGAAGAGGCTTTCGGTGAACTTCCGAAAGACGGCGTGATCGAGCTGTCGGGGGTGGTTTCCCGCAAAAAGCAGCTCATCCCGGTGTTTATGGAAGCCATCAACAAAGAAAATATGGAGTGAGATCCTTTCATGAAAACCCTCGAAACCATCCGTGCGCAGCTCAATGACTGCGACAGTCTCCTCTTGGACGCGCTCACAAAGCGTATGGCGTGCGTGGACGAACTGATTGCCTATAAAAAAGCGCACGGCATGCCGATTTTGCAGCCGAAGCAGGAAGCGATCGAGCTTTCGCGCCTGCACGACAAACTCTCTGAAAATCCTTATCTGGATGAAATCGAAGCCATTTACCGGTCCGTCATCGATTCCAGCAAACGGGTGCAGGCCAGAAGGCTGTTCCCGCGGAGCATCTTTTTGATCGGCTTTATGGGCTGCGGGAAAAGCAGTGTCGCCGCCTATTTGAGCGAACTGCTCGCGATGGAGACGGTGGAAATGGACGCCGTCTTGGTCGAACGCGCGGGCATGCCCATTGCGGACATCTTTTCCCGCTACGGCGAGGAATATTTCCGCAACCTGGAATCGAACCTCATCGTCGAACTCGGTCAGCAAAAAGGATTGATCGTTTCCTGCGGCGGCGGGGTGCCGATGCGTGCCGAAAACGTCAAAAACATGAAACAGACCGGCCGGGTGGTGCTGCTGACCGCCTCGCCCAAAACCATCTACGAACGCGTCAAGGACGACACCTCCCGCCCCATTTTAAACGGGAACATGAACATCCCCTACATCGCCGATCTGCAGGCCAAACGCCGCCCCCACTACGAGGCCGCGGCCGACGTCACCGTCGAAACCGACCAGAAATCGGTGCTTGAAATCTGTGAGGAACTGATTGAAAAAATCTGCGCACTGGAAGCTGCACAGACATAAATTCGACATAATTTTTTTGCAGAAATGTTTACATTTTGTCGTAAATTGGTCACCCATTTTCGAAGCCAGCGCGTATAATGTAGTTGTAAGGAACAAATGGTACTGGAAGGCCATTCACACGGGCCGGACGGTTGGTGCTGAGGCAATCGCCCCGGCGCGTAGCGACAACCGCACCGGATGCGAACCGTGTATTCCTTCAAACAAAGAAATCCACCTTTCATGTTTTTACCTCTCTGTGAAAGAAACCGCCGGACAATGTCCGGCGGTTTCTTTTTGTCTGTCCCGGCAAAATGCTTGAATGCACACGTGGCATCTGTTATACTGAAACTAAATCAATGGAAAGGCGGGATTTTATGTTGTCCAGAACATTTTTCTCCATCGTATGCGCGCTTTCCCTGTCTGCCGGACTGTTTGCATGGACCGGATGCGAAGCGAATACCGCTTCCAACGAAACACCGGAAATAAGCGCATCTGCCGAAAGCGAAGCATCCCAGGTTTCCGAGGAAACAGAATCGTCCGGTGCGGCGGTCGGTTCTGTCCAAGAAACAACCGAAGACAGCGAACAGGAAACGGTTCTCACACAGGATGCGCTCAACGACGACATCCACGAAACCGCCGAATTTTATCAGCGGTGGTTTTATGACCGCAGCATGGTCATCGATCCAAAGTACAGCGACATTGTCGAATATCCGATGGTCAACGCCACCGGCCAGCGCATTCTGTACCCCACCAAAGCGGACGATTTT
>CALXIC010000004.1 GCA_944388265.1 uncultured Clostridia bacterium
TCGGCTTCCAATTCCGAAAAATAAGCCGGCATCGGCAGCAGATTGGGAAGCACCAGCGTGCCGCTGTCTTTTTCTGCAAAGAGTTCCAACAGTGCGGCAAGCTGTTCGTTCAAATCGTCGCCGTACAAAACCCCTTCCCCTTCGATGATCCGGGGTTTGCAGCCGATTTCCTGGCTCCAGGTTCTGCCGTCGGGCAGCGGTTCGCTCCACATCATTTTTTCGGCATGAATGACCAGTTTTTCCGGATTGTAACGAAACACCGTCTGTTTATAGCTTAAAATACTGACCGCCATTTACCATTCCTCCGGTTCCACCGTCAAATCGTTGACTTTGCGGCGCGCTTCATCCTTTTGCCACTGTTCAAACGCCTCAAAATCGAGCGAACGCTGCGTCAGTGCCGGCGTCGTTTCCCGGCGGATGACCGGCACCGCTTCGGATTCTTCTTTTGCGGGAGATTCAGCAAACGGTACATTGGCTTTCTGCCAAACGCCCAGCCGTTCCCAAGTCGATTCAAAAAGCATCGGCATCCTCCTTCACATAAAGCGCACAGTAACGCTCGTAATAATCGGCGAGTTCTTCCAGACTGCATTCTTCCAGCACGGCGCGCGGGGTGAGAAAACGGCGTCCGCCGCCAATCTCCACCGCCAGACAGCAAAACGCCGCATACTCGCAAAGTGTTTTCGTCAATTCCTGATTGAAGTCTTCGAGCAGCATTTCCTGTTCCAGCTCGTTGGCCATTTTTTCCAGCTGCAATACCTCGCTTGCAGATAGTTTTCTCAGTTGTTCCTTCATGCCTGTGCCTCCAATACCATTCGCTTGGAAGCGCTGAGCACCATCCGTTCAAAACAGGGTTCTCCCAGTTCCAAGGTTTCTTCAATTTCCTTCCATTCGCAGCCGCTGTAAACGATGCGCCGGTCCGGCTTGACAATCATCACCACAAAATTAGAAAGCTCGTACACATCCACCGGATCGTATTCCCGGCTTAACATCACTTTTTTGAGTTCCAGTTCATAACTGGTTTTCCCGGTCACCAACGCAATCGCCGTGTTGCTGCCAATCGCGTCCACCGATTTTGCGGTACGCGACCCGCGCACGCGGTATTGCTGTACCGCCGCCAGCCGTTTGCCGTCCGCTTCCACATAGATTTCCCGGCTGGTAGGCATCTTGGTTGTTTCCATGTCGTCCTCCTATCCCTGCACCACGGCTTGCAGCCATACCTGATTGACACACTGCGCCAATGTAAAGCTGACCGTCACCACGCAAACCGACGAATCCGACGGCGATCTGGTGACGATCGGCGTCTCATATCCGGAAAGCTTGCCGCGTTCTTCGAGTTTCGTCAGTTCGTTTACCAACAGCGCCGTCACCGAATCGGCGCTCAGCACACCGGCGAGCACCCGCTCTTTGAGCGTGGTTTCCAACGTGTCCAGCACTTCGTCAAAGGTCAATACCGACGCCAAATTGCGAAACAATCCGTCTCGGATGCCTTCTTCATCGATGGTTCGGCTGCTCACCCCGCGAATGAGGGAAACCACCCCTCCGCGCGGTTCGATCGCACAAACGCCGTTCCACAACAGTTCCTGAAGCACCTCTTCCGTCAAGGCCTCCGTAGAAAAGCCTTCCGGACTGAGTGCGCCGTTTAAACTCTGCTGTTCTCCTTCCGACAGCGCCAAAAATGCCGCAACCAAAGCGGGCGCCACATTTCGTTCGCCGCCTTGATAATGCACCGTCGGACAAGTCAGCGCAATACGCATGGAATTGATCGACGATGCCTCCAACGCTTCTTGTGAAGACGCGCATCCCACCACGGCAACGGCGCGCTTGCCGTCTTTTGCCGCCTGAGACAGGGTGTCGTCCAGCAAAGCAAGGCGTTCGGCATCGGCCGATTCGAGCACCCAAAGCGATGCTCCGCCGTCGATCAGCGCCTGCAGCGCCGCAGCATCCCCTTGCGCAAGGTCTGCCAGCACCACACGCGCAGAAGTCGCTGCAAATACCGCTTCACAAAGTTCAAGCAGCTCCCCGCTGCAAGCCGTGCGCGCTTCTTCTAATGACTCGACGGTGGTTTTCGTCAGTGTTCCGCCGGCATTCGCTGCAATGCCGATGACAGCCGACGATGCTGCCGCGTCTGAACGCAGCAGCGTATAACTGGTATAAACACCAGGACGTAAATTTTCCACTCAGTGCACCTCCCCGATCTGTAACTGAACAGTTTGAATGGGTGTTTCGGATTGCTCGGAAGAGAGCAAAAGCTGCCCTCCCGCGCTCATTTTGGCTTCAAAGCACTGCGCCCCTTCCAAAAAACAGGTTTGACCCATCCAAAACTGGGTAAAGGGGGAATCCGTGCCGGACAACGATGCAAAAAACTGTTCAAATACCTCCTCTGCCGAAATCCCCGTTTCCATCAAAGGCAGGTACAAGACTGCGGACAAGGTGACATCCGCCATCTGTCCTTTGAGATAGCCGGAAACACTCTGCCCCAAGGTCTGGTACATCCCGCATTCGGAAAGCTTGGCTTCCTCAATTTGCAGCGATAAAATCGGCTGGCGAATCGTACGAAAATACGGTTCGCGGCAAAACCCGATCTGTACCGAAACCCCCTCCAAACCGGCAAGTGCCAGCGCGCTTTCATCCAAAAGCGCATGCAGTGTCGTTGCGTTCATCCGCTTTCCTCCGTTTCATAACCGTAAGCGGCGCGGTACAGCACCCGGTTTTTGTAATAAATATCATCCACAGCGGTGATGTGCAGCACCTTCCCTTCGGCCACCACTTCGCATTCCGGCAGTACCCAGTCCTCACCGGCCGCCAATAACAGCACCAAATCCCGTTTGGGCCGAAATCCGTAACGGCCAAAGACCAAATCCGATGCCTGCGCGGTTTTTCCTTTGAGCGGTGCTAATATGCCGAATCCGGTATGACTGTGATCGCGCGCGACGACTTCACTGCCGTAGCGGCGCAAAAATAATTCCAGTTCTTTGCGTTTTTCCATGCGTCACACCATCTTCACGTGAAAGCCGTTTCCTAAAAACCACTGGGCGTTTTGCGCCATCATCAGATCTTTCATCGAAAGCAGCGCTTCGCTGCGATCCTTGCAGCTGATCTCGATTTCGCCCACTTTCACCGTGCGTTCTCCTTCCTGCAGCATCAGATATTCTCCTGCCGCCCAAATAGCCGCGAGAAGATTTAATTCATCCGCCGCATCCTCTTCGATTTGCGGATTCTTCAGCATGCGGCGAAGGCGGTTTTCTGCCGCCTGACAAAGCAGGCGGCAGTTTTCCAGTTCTTCGTCCGAACAGCCGGAGTATCCCGCAAACAGTTGAATGATTTTCTCTTCTTCCATTGCGGCGCTCCTTTTCTTATGCCTGTTTCAAAACCTGAACCGCGTCGGGGTAAATTTTGGCAAAACCTGCGGTCGAAGTGATCGCCGCGCGTTCGAGCTGACGGTCAATCAGCTTGTCGTATTCGACCTGCACGTCGCCGGCACAAACCATTTCCAGCGCGCAGTTGCGGTCAAAGGCGATCAGCGTGTTCGCTGGTACGGCTGCCGTTTTGTAAAGCGCGGCGCCCAGCGGGGTGGCTGCTTCCCCGGTATTCTGGAAATTCAGCCCCGTCAGCGGGTTTTTGAATTCTTCCAGCGACAAAATCGCCGCCATCTGCGCACGGTTGCAAAGAAGGGTATTCATGGTGAAATCCCCGAATTTGCTCCATACCGCCAGCAAATCGTCGTAGGTGATCGCGTCGCCCGCCCAGTTGGTGACAGCCGCTTCGTTGTTGTTGCCGTCGCCGTTTAAAAGGACGTCCACGGCGTCTTCAATCTGCTGACGCGCAATCTGCGTGCCGATCTGACGAAGCGTCACCGAAAACAGATCGAGCTTCTGGAAGCGGAGCGCTTCGTAAGAAGCCACCAGCATGCGCCCGCGTTTTTTCAGACGAACGAGGTTTTCCTGTGTCTGAATGGTGGTTGCCGGAATGGCCGCGCCTTCCGCCAACAGCTTGGCGTCCAGATTTTCATCCAGCGAGGTGATCGAACGGTAATCGAGCGAATCAATGACTGTTTTGCTCGCTACCATGTGGTTGAGCAGATCCTGTTCGCCGGTGCCCGCCGTTACCGCGCGGCGCACGTATTCCGGAAACAGCGCTGCCGACGAAGACGTGGCAAAAAACTTTTCCACGCGGTCGGAGCCCTGACCGCTCACCTTGATGTCAAAGCGTTTGAGCTGACGTTCAAAGGCGTCCAAACCCTCGAGACGCGTGCCCTGGTAGCGTTCGCTGGGATCGAGTTCTTCCAGCACCTGCGTAAAGGTTTTGCCGCTCACGGCATACATTTCTTTTTCCAAATGCAGGGTATCAAATGCCATCTTGTTTCCTCCTCTTGTTTACAGCATGACCGTTGCCGTTTTGGCGGTGGTGTCCACGGCCAAAATCAAACGGGTTTTGCCGGTTGTTCCTTTGGCGATGCCGCCGGTTCCGTTTGCCTGAATGTTGCCAAAGCCGACCGCCAGCGTGCCGTCTTCACAGGCGCATTCGATGCATCCGCCGATCTGAACGCCCACTTCGTCGCCGTCGATGCTGACGACCACGCCAATCGGATCGTCGCCGCTTGCCGCCGCTTCGACGACGCCGCTTTCTTTCATCTTAACCGGCGTACCGACCGTAAGTGTAGATTCTGTGCCAAACGTTGCCACAACGGCGCCAATTTCCTGATAACCGTACTTCATGTCGTTTCCTCCTAAATTTTAAAACTTTCGTTTTGTCCTGCCTGCATCGCCTTTGGCGTGCCCGGCAGCTGCCGTCCTTCGGGGCAGGTGTTTGCCTGTTTTTCCAGCTCGTTTGCAAGCGACTCCAGTTCCTCGGTGTTCATCCGCGCCATCGCTTTCTGGAGCATTTGCGGAAGCACCCCGCTTCCGGACACGGCCGCGAAACGCTGTACCTGCTTTTGCAGCAAGGCGCGGTAGCGCACCCCTTCCGATGCCAACCGTTCCTGCTCTTCCAAATGCGCAAACAATGCGCGCGCTTCGCTCTTTTGAAGCGTCACCGCCTGATCCTCCAACAGCGTCTTTTTCACCTCATCCAGCGTGCGCTGCACCGCAAATCCTTTGACAACACCTGCTTTGGGCTGTGCCGGTACGGCGACAAACGACCATTCGTACGCGTCCGCCGGATCCTCCAGCTTCGCGTAACAAAGCGCACCGTCGTAACTTTCCCCGATGCGGTGTCCGCAGGTTTCGTGCCGCAGATCCGCTCCGCAAATGGAACAAGTCACCCTTCGCACGCTGCACCCCACACTGACTTCCTTTTTGATCCCGCCGTCGATTTCCAAAATCAGCGGTTCGGTTTTTTCCGAACGCATCAGATAGGCGCGGGCTTTGAGCGCCGCATACGGTTCGCCGGTTTTCGTCTGCACCAGCGGATCGTACACCACTTCGGTATCAAAAATCCGAGCCGTCTGACCCGTACTTTTGGTCTCGTGGTCAAAGAGGCCGGTTTTCCCCAAAAAAAGCGGGGCCAGTGCGTGAAGCGACGCTTCCGGAAAGCATTCCCCGTCGCGGTCGATGTCGTTGTCGCATAAAATCAGCGAAAAGCAATACACCTCTTCTTCGGTCACCGGCCGGCGGGTATACTGGTTGATCTTGTCCAGTTCCTTTTCGCCCAGTTTGGACGATTTACAGATCGTTCCCTGTTTCATCCTTCTCCTCCGTTTGTGATGGCCGCGCGCAGCGACTCCGCCTGTGCGCGGTAGTAATCCGCCTGCGCCGACTCCGTTTCGTCCTGCAAGTTGATGGTATCCCATTCCACCGTCACCGGTGCTGCAATGCCCATCAGCTGCAAATAGGTGGTGCACACCGTTTCAATCACCGGTGTGAGCAGCCGGCGGTAATGCCAGAGTTCGGCAATCAAAATGTCGGTCTGCTGTTTGCTCATCCGTTCGCTGGTGCTCCAGTGTAACCCCAGCAAAAACGGCGGAATGCCGAGTTTTGCGGTGATTTGTTCGAGCATCTGGCGCACGGGAACTTCCGTTTCCATCAAAGGATAATCCCCGCCGATCACCTTAATCTGTACATCGCCCGCCGCCACAAAATCCTTTACCTCTCCGTGCGCCGCCGCGCGCATCCCGTCCTGCCACGCTTTGGCAATCTGTTCCGCACGTTCTTTCGCATACGCGCGGTCCATCAAGTCATTTCCCGGCTGATAGGTCACCGCATAGCGGATGTTTCCGGCGCGCTCGTAGTTTTTGCCCAGCGCGTGAAAAATTTTGAGCAGAATGTCGCTCACAAAGGGCAGCCCCTGCAAAAGGGAACGCCCGCAGATTTCGCCTGCCTGTGGATTGAGCGCGGTGTACAAAATCAGTGCCGGATTTGCCGCGCGGCGGTGTTCCCCCAAACCTTCTTTGGGGTAAAAATCCACCGTAAAGAGCTTTTTGCCCGGCGACAGCTGTACCCGTCGCGGATCTGCCAAATATAGCCCCGCAAACCGTCCGTCACGGGTCAGCACCATTTCACCGATGGCACTGCCGAAGGTGAGCAGGTTGTCGAGATAACCGTCTAAAAAATTTTGCAGTCCGCGGCCGCTGTCC
>CALXIC010000005.1 GCA_944388265.1 uncultured Clostridia bacterium
CCGAAAATGGATTTGTGGATGCAGTCATCGCTCCGGAAACGACCCGCGACGCGGTGCTCAAAGCGCTGGAAATGCTCTCTGGCAAACGGGTTTCCACCATGCCGAAGAAGCACTCCAATGCTCTTTAAGTTCAACTGAGAAAAAGAGAGGATGTTACAAATGAGAAATTTTAATATTGTTGTAAACGGCCAGTCCTACACCGTCGGCGTTGAAGAACTCGGCGCTACCGCAGCTCCGGCTGCAGCTGCAGCACCTGCACCGGCAGCGGCTCCGGCTCCTGCAGCAGCTCCGGCACCGGCTCCGGCAGCAGCACCTGCACCGGCAGCAGCTCCGGCTCCGGCCGCAGCAGCAGGCTCGGGCGATCCGATCACCGCTCCGATGCCGGGCACCATCCTGGACATCAAAGTGGCAAACGGCGAAGCGGTCAAATACGGCCAGGTCGTGATGATCCTCGAAGCAATGAAGATGGAAAACGAAATCGTTGCGCCGAAAGACGGCACCATTACTTCGGTTACCGTGAAGAAAGGCGATTCGGTTGACACCAACCAGACGGTTGCTACCATCGCATAACGAGTTTGACTGAGTTACTTTGAAGAGAGGATTGATCTAAAGATGGCGAAATTGAAAATTACAGAGACCGTCTTGCGCGATGCGCATCAGTCGCTGTTAGCCACCCGTATGTCGATGGATGATATGCTCCCGATTCTGAGCACCATGGACAAGGTGGGCTTTTACTCTGCCGAATTCTGGGGCGGCGCAACGTTTGACGCATGCCTGCGCTTTTTGGACGAAGACCCGTGGGAAAGACTGCGCATCCTTCGCCGCGAAATGCCGAACACCAAACTGCAGATGCTCTTCCGCGGCCAGAACATGCTGGGCTACCGTCCGTATGCTGACGACGTGCTGGAATACTTTGTGCAGAAATCGGTTGCCAACGGCATCGACATCATCCGTATTTTCGACGCACTGAACGACATTCGTAACCTCGAAACCGCAATCAAAGCGGCTCGCAAAGAAGGTGCTGAAGCACAGGTTGCGATCTCTTTCACGCTGGGCGATGTCTTCACCGACGAATACTACGCAAACTACGCAAAACAGATCACCGAAGCGGGCGCTACCTCGATCTGCATCAAAGACATGGCAGCACTCTTGACTCCGTACCGCACCGAAACCCTGACCAAAGCGATCAAAGCAGCAACCGATCTGCCGATCCAGCTGCACACCCACTACACCTCGGGCCTTGCTTCGATGTGTATCATGAAGGGCGTGGAAGCGGGCATCGACATGGTCGACACCGCAATGAGCCCGCTGGCTCTGGGCACCTCGCATGCACCGACCGAATCGATCGTCGCTGCATTCCAGGGAACGGAATACGATACCGGTCTGGATCTGAAACTCCTCACCGAAATCCGCGCATACTTCATGACCCTGCGCGAAAAATATATCAAAGAAGGTCTGCTGGATCCGAAGATGCTGGCTGTTGACGCCAACGCTTTGATCTACCAGGTTCCGGGCGGCATGCTCTCGAACCTGCTGTCGCAGCTCAAACAGGCGGGCAAAGAAGATCAGCTGGATGCTGTGCTTCAGGAAGTTCCGCGCGTTCGTAAAGACGCCGGGATGCCGCCGCTGGTTACCCCGACCTCGCAGATCGTTGGTACCCAGGCTGTGTTCAACGTGATCATGGGCGAACGCTACAAGATGGTTACCAAGGAATTCAAAGAATTGGTTCGCGGCGGCTACGGCAAAACGCCGGTGCCGGTCGATCCGGAATTCCAGAAATCCATCATCAAGGACGAAACCCCGATTTCCTGCCGTCCGGCCGACTTGCTCGAACCGGAACTCGAAACCCTCCGCAAAGAATGTGCGGATTGGACCGAACAGGAAGAAGACGTCCTCAGCTACGCGATGTTCCCGAAGGTGGCTCCGAAATTCTTCGAAAGCCGCCGCAACAAACAGTTGGGCATCGATCAGGCTCATGCCGATGCGGCAAATGCCGTTCATCCGGTATAAGAATGCGAAGAGAAAAAGCACCGGCTTTTGCCGGTGCTTTTTTGCATCCCTTGTTAAATGTAAAATTTCTATAAATAATGTGAATAGAATATGAATAAAAAGAGGGCCGATTGCCGCGTTGTGGTAAAATAAAAGCAGAATGTACAGGATAGGGGGATCCTTATGAAAAGCATGACCGGATATGGCCGCAGTCAGCAGATTTTGCATGGGCGCGACATTTCCGTTGAAATCAAATCGGTCAATCACCGCTTTTTTGAATTTTCTTCCCGCATTCCGCGCAGCTACGGCTTTTTGGAAGGCAAGCTGAAAACGCTGCTGCAAAGCCGGATCGGACGCGGCAAGGTGGACGTCGGCGTCACCATTTACATGGTGGAAGGAAAAGAAGCGGAGATCGGTATCCACGAAGAATTGGCGAAAGGGTATGTCGATGCGCTGCGCAGCGTATCGGAATCGCTGTCGCTGCCGGATGATCTGACGCTGAGCACGCTGACGTGTTTTTCCGACGTGTTCTCGGTGCGCAAGGCGGAAGAAGATGAAGACGAAATCTGGCAGGATGTCGAACAGGTGGCTTCCGAAGCGCTCGATAAATTTGTGAAGACCCGCGAAATCGAAGGGGCGCGTCTGAAAAGCGATCTGCAAAACCGTTTGGCAGAGATTACCCGTCTGCTCGGTCTGATTGAAGAACAGGCGCCGAAAACCGTCGTCGCCTACCGCGAACGCCTGACCGCAAAGATGCAGGAAGTACTGGAAAGCAGCGGCATCGACGAGGCGCGCATTCTCACCGAAGCGGCGCTCTTTGCCGACCGCATCGCCATTGACGAGGAAACGGTGCGGCTGCACAGCCATTTGAAGGAATTTGCCAAACTGCTGGAAATTGAAGAACCGGTGGGCCGCAAGCTGGATTTCATGGTGCAGGAAATGAACCGCGAAACCAACACCATCGGGTCGAAGGCAAACGACTTACAGGTGACCGGCTGGGTGGTCGCGATCAAATCCGAAATCGAAAAGATTCGCGAACAGATCCAGAATCTGGAATAAGAGGAGAGGGAACGGGATGAAACTCATCAACATTGGCTTTGGCAACATGGTTTCCGCCAGCCGGCTGATTGCGATCGTCAGTCCGGAATCCGCGCCGATCAAGCGGATTATCCAGGACGCGCGCGACCGCGGCAGCCTGATTGACGCGACCTACGGCCGCCGTACCCGCGCCGTCATCATCATGGACAGCGATCATGTGATCCTGTCGGCGATTCAGCCCGAAACCGTGGCGAACCGCGTGGTGGAGGACGAAGAGGAGGAAGAAGATTGAGCAAAAAGGGATTGATTTTGATTGTGTCCGGCCCTTCGGGCTGCGGCAAAGGAACGGTGCTGCATGAAGTGCTGGGCAGCCGGGAGGATGTGTATTATTCCATTTCGGCGACGACCCGCGCACCTCGTCCGGGTGAAGAAAACGGCGTGCACTACCATTTCATCACCAAGGAGGATTTTGAAAAACTCATCGCCGAGGATGCCATGCTGGAACACGCAGAATACTGCGGAAACTATTACGGCACGCCCAAGCAGCCGATTTTGGATCACTATGCCGCGGGCGACGTGGTGATTTTGGAAATCGAAGTGCAGGGAGCCAAACAGGTGATGGAAAAACTGCCGCAGGCGGTATCGCTCTTCATCGCTCCGCCCGATCTGGAAGTGTTGGAACACCGGCTGCGCAAACGCGGAACCGAAGAGGAAGAGACCATTCAAAAACGCCTGGCTCAGGCAAAAGAAGAATTGACCCATCTGTCGGATTATGATTATGTCATCGTCAACGCCGCTTTGGAAGATGCGGTAGACGATTTACAGGCCATTTTGCGTGCGGAACGCTGCCGCACCGAAAAATGCTGCAAATGAGGAAAGGGGATTACCAATTATGATGAACAGACCTTCGAGCGCAGAATTGCTCAAAAACGGAGAAAGCTATTACAGCCTGGTGATCGGCGTGGCAAAACGCGCCCGCACCATCGCAGAAGAAGCGGAAGCAAACGGCACCGAACTGCTCGAAAAACCGGTGCAGATTGCAGTCGATGAACTGGTGCACGACAAATACCATCTCGTGGAACACAAGGCGGTAGAAGAAGACTAAGAGAAAGGGGACGGTTTCATGAAAGAACAGACCATCGTTTTGGGAATCAGCGGCGGCATTGCCGCCTATAAGATGGCTGATTTGGCGAGCCGTCTGACCAAGGAAGGATATTCGGTGCAGGTGGTGATGACGGAAAACGCCGCGAAATTCATCGCGCCGCTGACGTTTGAAACGCTGACCGGAAACAAATGCCTGATGGATACCTTTGACCGCAATTTTGAGTGGGACGTCAAGCACATTTCGCTGGCCAAACGGGCGGATGTCTGTTTGGTTGCGCCGGCGACGGCAAACGTCTGCGCCAAGATGGCGCACGGGCTGGCGGACGATATGCTCACCACCACCCTTTTGGCGATGCGGTGCCCGATTTTGATCGCGCCGTCGATGAATACCGCGATGTATGAAAATCCGGTCACGCAGAGAAATTTCCAAATCCTGCGTGAGTTGGGACACACCGTGATCGAAGCGGAAAGCGGCGTGCTGGCTTGCCGCGACGTCGGCAAGGGGCGTTTGCCGAAAATCGACGTGTTGTATGAATATGTGATGGCGGCGCTCACCCCCAAGGATTACACCGGCAAGAAGGTGCTGGTCACCGCGGGGCCGACCTGTGAACCGCTCGACCCGGTGCGCTATCTGACCAACCGTTCCACCGGGAAGATGGGCTACGAGATTGCCAAAGCCGCCTGGCGGCGCGGCGCGGATGTGGTATTGGTGTCCGGGAAAACGGCGCTGGAACCGCCGGTCGGCGTTCGGGTGTGCCCGGTGGAATCGGCGGCGGAGATGTACGACGCTGTGATGGCAGAAGCCAAGGACGCCGACGTGGTCATCAAAGCGGCGGCCGTTGCGGACTTTACGCCCGCGTCGGTGGCGGACAACAAACTCAAAAAGGGCGATTTCTCGGAAATGTCCATTCCGCTTGCCCGCACCAAAGATATCTTGAAGGCACTGGGCGAACAAAAACGCCCGGGACAAAAGCTCTGCGGCTTTTCGATGGAAACCGAACGGCTGGTGGAGCATTCCGAACAAAAACTCTGGAAAAAGAATCTCGATTTGGTGGCGGCGAACAACGTGAAGGTGGAGGGCGCCGGATTTGGCGTCGACACCAACGTGGTGACGCTCATCTCCAAAGAGGGTGTGCGCGAGCTGCCGAAGATGTCGAAGCTTGAGGTAGCGCATGCGCTGTTGGATGAACTGCAAAAATAACCGGGAGGGAACAGCATGGAAGAACGCCTGATAGCAGGAGTTTATGTGGACAAAGCCGCGTATCATTTCGATCAGGCGTTCTCCTATCTGGTGCCGGCGCAGCTCGAAGAGACGCTTCGCCGCGGATGCCGGGTGCTGGTGCCGTTTGGAAGCGGCAACCGCAAACGGGTTGGCCTGGTGGCGTCCATTCGTCCTTACACAGCGGAGGACGGACGCTTGAAACCGATCGCGTCGCAGATCGACGACGAACCGATTTTCGGCGACGAAGAATTTGCGCTGGCGGATTTTTTGGTGCGCACGACGTTTTGCACCTGGTTTGAAGCGGTCAAAACGATGATGCCAAACGCCTTTCAGTTTCAGGTGACGGCATCGATGCAGCTGGCAAAACCGCTGACGGAAGAGGAACTGGAAGCGTATCCTTATGGAGAACGAAACCTCCTGCGCTTTTTGCAGCACGCCCGCACGGCGAGGGAGCTGGACGATTATTTTTCGGCGGATGCCTGTCCGTCCAAGCGCAGCATGCTGGATACCCTGCAAAAAGAGGGCGTATTGGTGCGTGTGGAGGAAGCCAAGCGCAAGCGGCGCGACCGCACCGTGTGCATGGCGCGGCTGACAAACGATTTTGAGGCGATTGCCGAATCGTGCAAGCTGACCGTCAAGCAGGAGGAAGTGGTGCGCTTTTTGCAGGACACCCAAACGGCGTCCAAAGAAGAACTGCTTTACTTCTGTGCGGTGGGGGAGAGTGTGCTGAAAAAACTCGAAAGCCGCGGAATGCTCGAATGGTACGAGCGGGAAATCGTGCTTCCGACGCAAGCACCCGGTTTGCAGGCGGAGGACGCACTGCCCACCTTAAACGAAGAACAGCAGGATGTGTTTGACGGCATCTGGAAGCTGATCGAAGCGGGAGAACCTGCCGCGGCACTCTTGTATGGCGTGACTGGCAGCGGGAAAACGTCGGTTTATCTGCGGCTCATCGATGCGGTGGTGCGGCAGGGAAAACAGGCAGTGATGCTGGTGCCGGAAATTTCCCTAACCCCGCAGATTGCCGGAAACTTTCAGGCGATCTTTTGCAACCGCGTTGCCGTGCTGCATTCCAATCTGTCGGTGGGCGAACGCATCGTCGAATACAAGCGCATCCGCCGGGGCG
>CALXIC010000006.1 GCA_944388265.1 uncultured Clostridia bacterium
AAGTATGAAAAATACAGGGAAATGCTTGACCTTGCTTTCAAATGTGTTTATAATAAAATTATTCTTAGTGGGTAAAAGTGTGTAATTTTGGGTGAACCAAGGAAGATTTTGGCAGAAAGGCGGTGAATCAAATGCTCTGTGGTACTTACCATTATAATATCGATCCGAAGGGGCGTTTGAATTTTCCGGCCAAACTGCGCGAAGATCTCGGTTCCTCGTTTATGGTAACCTGCAGCGTTGCGGACCGTTGCCTCGTGGTTTATTCCATGGCAGAATGGGAAAAGCTCGTGGCAAAGGTGGAATCGCTGCCCATGGGCAAAAGCCGTGCGGTGCGCCGCAGACTGTTTGCCAATGCACAGGAAGTTTCCCCCGACAAACAGGGGCGCATTTTGATCCCGCAGGAACTGATGACTTATGCGCAGCTTTCCAAAGAAGCTACCGTACTTGGCATTTCGAATTACTGTGAAATTTGGGACGACAGTCTTTTGGAACAACAGATGAACGAAGAGGATCAGCAGATGCTGGCGGAAACCGTCGAAGAGCTGGGACTTTGATCGGGCAGAAAGGATGCAGATGGAATTTTCTCATTTCTCGGTGATGCTGCAGGAATGTATGGAAGGGCTTGCCATCCGGCCGGACGGCATTTATGTGGACGGAACGGCGGGCGGCGCCGGTCATTCCAGAGAAATTGCGCGCCGTTTGACAACGGGCAAGCTGTACGCGCTGGATCAGGATCCGGACGCGGTGGCAGTGGCATCCGAACGGCTTTCTCCCTATGACACAGCAACCGTGGTGCAGACGAACTTTTCCCGGATGCGCGAAGCGCTCACACCCTATGGGGTAACCGGGGTGGATGGTGTGCTCTTGGATCTGGGCGTGTCTTCCCATCAGCTGGATTGTGCCGAACGGGGATTCAGCTATCATCAGGATGCGCCGCTGGATATGCGGATGAGTCAGCAGGGGTTTTCCGCCAAAGAATTGGTGAACACCTATTCGGTGGACCAGCTCACCGCGATATTGCGCGATTATGGGGAAGAGCGTTTCGCTTACCGCATCGCCTGCCGCATTGCGAAAGAACGCGAGCAAAAACCCATTGAAACAACGTTGGAATTGGCCGATATCATTTGCCGGGCGGTGCCCGCGGCGGCCAGACGAGATAAAAATCCATGCAAACGCAGTTTTCAGGCCATCCGCATTGCGGTCAACGGCGAACTGCAGGCGTTGGAAGACGGCCTTTCGGAGGCGTTTTCCTTTTTACGTCCGGGCGGACGGCTGGTGGTACTCACGTTCCACTCGCTGGAGGATCGCATGGTCAAGCAGATGTTTGCTTCCTGGTGCAAGGGATGCATTTGTCCGCCAGATTTTCCGCAGTGTGTCTGCGGCCGTACCCCTCAGGCAAAATTGATTTGCCGCAAGCCGATTACGGCATCTGCCGAGGAGCTTGCACAAAATAATCGGAGTCACAGTGCAAAACTTCGGATTTTGGAAAAGCTGTGAGCCGAAATTAAAGAAGGAATTGAATGGCTTATCAGGGATATCACCCGTCCAATTTGGCGGTGAAGGAAAAGAAGACGCAAAAACCTTCCCATCGGATCCATATTCATGCACACAAAGGCACTGGCAGCAAACGCCGTCAGCGGTCTTTTCAGAAAAATATGATGGTTGTTTTGTACCTCATGATTTTGGGATGTGCACTGATTTATGGGAAAATCCGTTTGATGGAGGAAAACAACACGCTGGCCGCAACGCAGGAACAATTGGAAGAATTGCAGCAGGAATACGAACAGCTCGAAACGGAAGTCAACAACATGGTATCCATCGGAAGCATTGAAGAACAGGCGAAAGCTGCCGGTATGACGGAACTTCAGCCTTCGCAGGTGGAAAACATCGTGGTGGAGACGGAAGATGTGGTAGAAGTATCCGAACAGGAACGTACCGTGTTGGATCAGCTTGCGGATCTTTGGGAAGAACTGAAGGCATACATAACAGAATAAAACAATAAACTAAGGGTACAAAAGCTTTCATGGACAAAAACTTTTGGACCCTTGTTTTTCCATATTCGGGAGAGGAATGCATATGGCGAGAAATAACGAAGAAAATCGTCCGATGACTGGATTGATGAAGCGCCGTTTAAACGTTTTTGTCACTCTCTTCATCGGCTTACTGACAGCCTATGTGGGACTTCGATTGGTCGGTGTGTCGATCATCGATCAGGATAAATATAAAACTTATGCTGCCAATCAGCAGGTTTCAACGATTACCATCAACGCCAACCGCGGCACCATTTACGATTCCGACATGAACGTTTTGGCGTCGAGTGCGACGGTTTGGACAGTGGCGGTCGACCCGTCCCGTATTGAAGAGGAAGACCGTTCCCGGATCGCGGCTGATTTGGCGGCGATTCTGGACATGGATAGTCAGACGGTGTACGAGAAGATCGATCAGGATCTGCAATATGTGGAACTGAAGAAAAAGGTGGAAAAGGACATCGCCGATGAATTGCGGGATTATGTGTCCAAAAACGAATACACCTTTTTGAATTTGATTGAAGATACCAAGCGCTATTATCCGCAGGAAACGATGGCGGCACAGGTCATCGGTTTTTGCAACAGCGATGGGGAAGGGATCTACGGCATTGAGTCGTATTATGACGATGTCCTGAGCGGGACCGACGGCAAGATCGTGACGGCGGTGGACGGGAAAAACCGCGAAATTCCGTCCAGCTATGAGAAAAAATACGACGCGGAAGACGGCAACAGCGTGGTGCTCACGATCGATTCCACCATTCAGAATATCGTCGAAGGCGCCATGGCGGACATTACGACCGCTTCCAACCCAAACGGCGGGGCATGCGGCATCGTTATGAATGTCAATACTGGTGAAATTTTGGGGATGGCAAACTCGGTGCAGTTTGACTTAAACGATCCTTATACCCTTTACAGCGATCTATATAAAAATAAGTTGGAAAATCCGACCGAATGGCAGTACGATTACAGCACCCGTTCGGGGGAATATGTTGAGCTTGATTTGAATGACGAAGAACTTTCCGCTTACGAAGGGGAACTGATCTATTCGCAGTGGAAAAACATGGCGACAATGGACCAGTATAACCCGGGTTCGGTATTTAAGGTCATCACCGGTTCTTCCGCACTGGAAGAAGGCGTGGTCGATGGTGACGCGAATTTTGTGTATCAGTGTACCGGCACGCAGGAAGTGGCAGACGCCATCTATCACTGCGACGGCGGCGCCGTGCATGGCTCGGAAGATTTTAATGCGGTTGTTGCAAACTCCTGCAACTGCGCGTTCATCTGGATGGGTCAGCAGCTGGGCATTTCCACCTTCAACCGCTATCTGGAAGCGTTCGGTATTACCGAAAAAACCGGCATCGACCTGCCCGGTGAAGGAACCAGTACCGTCTACGATACGGAAGATATGAGCATCGTCGACTTGGCGTCGGAATCGTTTGGCCAGTCGCTGGCGGTCACCCCGATTCAGATGATTACGGCGGTTGCTGCGGCGACCAACGGCGGGAACTTGGTGCAGCCCTATCTGGTGTCGGAGATTCTTGATCAGGAGGGTACCGTCATCAGCAAAACGCAGCCCAATGTCAAACGCCAGGTGATT
>CALXIC010000007.1 GCA_944388265.1 uncultured Clostridia bacterium
TGACGACCGCCTGCTGATTCGCGGCGTGGTGTGCGGCGTGCGGGTGGAAACGATTGAAGACCCGCTGTACCGGGACATTCGGCTGGCGGACAAGCTCATCGACGAGCTGGCCAAAGGGAAGTCTTTGGAAAAGATTTTTCGGCGCACCTCCCGTTAAGGGCGGGAAAGGATGCACCGGTAGCGCGAAACGCCCGGATAAAGTTCCCCCAGCGGGGCGACGGAAAAACCGCAGCGGCGGTAAAAATCCACCGCGTCGTTATCGGTTTCGGCAAGGAGGGTGTGCGCGCCGGTTTTACGCAGGGCAAAGGCGATAAGTCCCCGCGCAACACCCCGGCGCCGGTGATCGGGGGCGCAGGAAATCCGCAGGATTTCCCAGCAACCGCTGTCCGCCGGCTTCAGGATGATGACTCCGCGCACGGCGTTTTCTTCGATGTCGCCGAAGGCGGCAATGTCGGGGGCGGACGCATACTGTGTCGCAAGTGTTTGCAGTTTTTGCGGGGTGGGCTGGTAGATGCTTGGCGCCAGTACCGCCAGTACCCGTTCGTTTGGCAGTTTCTGTTTGATGGAAATGATACTCATGGATGACCTCCGATAGACAGGTGGGTTTATCCGGAAAAGAAAAGGGAAAGGAGAATCTTGATGAATCCCGGCATCGATCCCAAAGCCGAAGCGATTTTAAAAGAACGTTTCGGGCACGATGTGCTGATGGCACTGGCGACGGAGGAGGACGGCCTTCCTTCGGTGCGCACCGTGAACGCCTGGTACCACGACGGTGCATTTTACAGCATTACATACGCGGCATCCAATAAGATGCGCCATCTTTCGAAAAATCCGCGGGTAGGGCTTTGCGGCGAGTGGTTTACCGCGCACGGCGTGGGGGAAAATCTGGGCGCGGTGCTGGCGACCCAAAACCAGGCGCTGTGGGAAACGCTTTCCGGGGTGTTTTCGTCGTGGATTGCAAACGGCCACACCGATGAAAACGACCCGAACACTGTGATCTTAAAGGTGCGTTTGACGGACGGCGTACTCTTTTCGCACGGCACGCGCTATGATTTGACGTTTTAACAGAAGATACCGCCAGGCAAACTGCCTGGCGGTATTTTTATGCCAAAGGTTCGTCTGCCGGATGGACGCCGTCTTCGTCCACCCATGCGGCGATGAGGGGCGAAAGGCGCGGCTTTTCCTTGGAAAAGGTGCAGGCGGCAAGATAAGCCTTTTGGGCTTCCTGTAATTTGTCCGGGCGGTTGGTATAAAGGGTGGCGAGCACCTCGCCCGCTTTCACCGCATCCCCGCATTTTTTTGAAAGGATCAGCCCGGCGGCGGGATCGGGAACATCGTCTTTTTTGGCGCGTCCTGCGCCCAAAAGGCCCGCGATGCGCCCGATTTCCTCGGTGTCGAGGCGGGAGAGATAACCATCCTCGACCGCATACACCGGCTGTGCCAACGAAGCGGTTGGGAGTTTTGTTTCCAAATTTGTCGGGTCGCCCCCCTGCAACCGGATCATGGCTTCGAGCTTTTGAAGCCCTTCGCCGGAATCAAGTGCCTGCTGTACGCGTTTTTGCGCTTCCTTGCGGGAAATGTTTTCGGAAAGGGCGCACATCTCGGCGGCAAGCGCCAAAGACAGCGTTTTTAAATCGGCGGGGCCTTGTCCTTTTAAGGTTGCCGCCGCTTCCGAAACTTCCAGCGCGTTTCCCACCGCATATCCCAGCGGTTCTTCCATGCTGGTGATGAGGGCGGTGGTTTTGCGTCCGGCGCGGCGGCCGATGTCCACCATCGTCTGTGCGAGGGCGACGGCGTCCTTCACGGTTTTCATGAAAGCGCCGCTGCCGTATTTGACGTCCAGCACGATGGCGCTGCTTCCGGCGGCGATCTTTTTGCTCATCACCGACGAGGCGATCAGCGGCAGGCAGTCCACCGTCGCCGTCACATCCCGCAGGGCGTAGAGCTTTTTGTCCCCCGGTACGAGATGCCCCGTCTGTGCCGTGATGGCAAGATGGTTTTGCCGCAGCAGATCGAAAAAGAGGTCATTTTGCAAATCGGTGCGAAACCCTTGGATGGATTCGAGTTTGTCGATGGTGCCGCCGGTGTATCCCAGCCCGCGGCCGGACATTTTCGCCACCGTACAGCCGCAGGCGGCGGCAAGCGGCGCGGCAATGAGGGTGGTTTTATCCCCGACGCCGCCGGTGCTGTGCTTGTCCACCGTGGGGCATCCGAGCGCTGACAGGTCGAGTGTGTCGCCCGATTCAATGAGCACTTGGGTAAAGGAGGCGGGTTCTTCGGGCGTCATGCCCTGAAAGCACACCGCCATCAAAAAGGCGGCGATTTGATAGTCGGGCACCGCTCCCTGCACAAACCCGTCGATGAGGGCGTGCTGTTCTTCAAAGGTGAGCGCGCCGCCTTTTTTCTTTTTGCTGATCAGGTCGCAGATGCGCATGCCAAATCCCCCTTTCCAAACGAATACGGCAACAGTTCAGCGAGGGTGAGGGTGCGCACCTCGCCGCTTTGGTTGGTGAGCAGCACCAAAAAGGTGTCCGGGTCGCAAAATTCCAGCATCACCTGACGGCAGATGCCGCAGGGCGGCAAAAATTCTTTCGTATCACCGGCAATGGCGATGGCGGTAAATGCCCGCTCGCCCGCAGAAACGGCGGCAAAAAAGGCGGAACGTTCCGCGCAGTTGGTCGCTCCAAAGGAGGCGTTTTCCACATTGCTGCCCCGGTAGATCACGCCGCTCTTGGCAAGGAGGGCGGCTCCTACCCGAAAATGCGAATAGGGCACATACGCAAAGGCGCGCTGGTCGCGCGCAGCATTTAGCAAGGGTTCTTTCCAGTCTTCCACAAACATTCCTCCCATCTTTTGCTGGTACTTGTCATTGTAGATAGTTTTTCTCCTGGTGTCAAGCAAAAAACCGTGAAGAATAACGGGGTTTCGGGGGCGTTGCAATGTGATGCAAAGTATGGTATGATGAAGCCGCACTGTGAAAACAAGGAGGCATTCAAATGTTTTTGTTCACTTCACGCGGATTTACCTCGGTTTACATGGATGAGGCGATTGCCAACATGCGCCAAAGCGAAGGATATCGGCTCATTGA
>CALXIC010000008.1 GCA_944388265.1 uncultured Clostridia bacterium
ATTTCCACCAGCGAAATCAAAATTTCGGTGCTGATCGATCAGCAGGACGGCAAACGTGCGGTTGTCGCGGTACATGACGCGTTTAATTTTTAATCAATCACTTGCTTGAAAAAGGCGGCTGGTTCAACCAGCCGCCTTTTTGTTGTTAGGGAACAAGTGAAAAGCCTGCCTTCATACGAAGGCAGGCTTTTTTGGAGGATGGGAAACAAATTAGTATTCCAACTGGAAGAAACGTGCGCATTTTTCCTGCGGCAGTTTCACGGTCAGGACATTGTCTTTCAATTCGAATTCGCAGTTGACTGCTTTCGGATAGAGAACTTTGACGTTCTTGACCGGTTTCTTTACTTTGTCAAGCGGAATCTTCACTTCGGTCGTGCGTACGCCGAAAACCGACAGATAAGCCGTCTTGATGGACTGCACACCATATGCCAGTGCATCGTCTTTGATGTAGCCCAAGCCAAGCGGGAAGAACGGGGTGGACTGTTTCAGATCGTTGCGGATATCTTTGTAGACTGCAATGCCTTCTGCCAACAGATCCAGATTTTCCTGGCTCATATCCCAGACCAAGCCGGAAACGTACGGGCGAAGCAGCATGCCGTTGACGCAGTTGTAAATGACGTGTTCCGCTTCATCCACATACGGATAAACCCACATACCGCCCTGTTCCGGCGTCACAGCCGTAGCGACGTTTGCCGCAATGTAGGAGTTGTAGATGTAGTCCGTCTGGTCGGAAGTGGACTGCAGGCTTGCCAGAGACAGAATGCCGTAATCCATACGCTGTGCACCCGACGAGCAGGCTTCCACTACCAGGTTCGGATAGGTTTCGTAAATGTCTTTCCACCAGTCGTACAGGCAGCGGTAATGTTCGAGCATTGCATCGCCGAAGCTGTCCGAATTGATGTCAGATCCGGTATAGGTCGTGACGTTGTAGTCAACTTTGAAGAATTCGCAGCCATAATCACGGATCAAACGGTCGATGACATCGCGGCAATATTTGCGTACTTCCGGATTACGGAAGTCCAGGAGGTAACGTTTGTTGTCGATGTGACGTTTGCCATGACGGCAGAAGAACCAATCGTCCGGCAATTTCTGCGACAGTTCGCAGGCAACACCCATGACTTCAATTTCCAGCCACATGCCCATCTTTAAGCCTTTGGAACGGGCATAATCATAGATGCGTTTCAAGCCGTGCGGGAAACGTTCCGGCGATTCAATCCATTCGCCGACTTTATCCCACCAAACGCCCTTGTCGTACCAGCCGCAGTCCATGCAGTAGTATTCGCAGCCCAAAGCAGCCGCTTTGTCGATCGTCGGGATCTGGTTGTCTTCGGTCGGATCACCAAACAGGCAGTTCATGTAATCGTTGAAGACGACATTGAGCTTTTCGTCATCCTGATTCGGACGGCGGATCACGCGGCGGTATTTGGTGATTTCTGCGGTCGCTTCGGTTTCGTCGCCTTCCACAACACCAAAAGCAGCCGGAACCGTGGTGAAGCTCATGCCCGGTTTGAGGTTTTTAAACCAGGAATCTTCCTGTTCGGTCGGACCGCTCAGCGCCACATAGATGCGGCGGCCTTCGGTGGTACCGTATTCTGCGTTCCATGCACCCGAATGTTCGATTTCCCAGAAATAAATTTCGCCGGTTTCACGGTCGCGAGCAAAGCCCATCGGCAGATATTCACAAGAACTCCAGGAACCGGTGCTGCCGTAATGGAAGCGGTTGTTGCCGTAACCCGGGTTGTTGTAACCGTCGATGTTCATACGGGACAAACCGATTTCTTCGATGTCGCGTTTCTGCCACTGTGCTTCACAGCACCAGCTGTTATAGGGAATGTAAACATCGGTTTTTTCGTAGAACGGTTTTTCGCCGTTCTTCGCGATACCGCAGTATACAAACGAAGAAACGTATTCAATGCCCAGATCTTCCTGACCCACATTGGTCAAAACAGCCCAGGTGCGGACAACGTTGAGATCATGAAAGAACTGCATGTGATAAACTGCCTGCAGTCCGTTGGCCGATTCCATGGTGATTTCCAGTTTTTTACCAAAATTATTGACGTATTCTTCACGTCCCACATATTTCAGGTCTCTGGAAGAAGCCGTAAAATTATGTTTGTAGGCGTGCATGTTGATGGTGCTTTCGCCGATGATATGTACTTCCATCAAAGATGCGCCGCCGCGCGCAAACATTTCTTTCTCCCCGGATTCCGGGCAAGCAATCGGTTTGCTGTATTTGTTGATGGAAAAGTCAGTTAATTCAACCGAATAGTCATCATTGATCCGAAGCTCCACATTCATGGAACCATTGTTCACATTGATTAAAGTTGCCATCGCAAATCGTCCTTTCCTTTCACTTTTGAACAAAAGAAAACCTTTGTTAGATTCATTATAATCAGAATATTTTGGAAAAACTACCGGGTATAGTGGCTTGATATTTTTAGATAAAGTTATTATATTTGACATTTATCAGAAGATTTATCTGCTTTTTACTATTTTGCAGGTGCGGTGTACCGGAGAAGGTTTTCAAATCCAACTGCTAAAAAGGTTTGCAGAGGCTCTTGACAATTTGACAAAAAGGGATATAATAATTTTAAAAGCGATGAAGGGAAACGGATATTTTTTACGTCTTTCAGAGAGCTGCCGGTAGGTGCGAGGCAGTAAGAATGGGATTTATCGGATCCTCCCTGAGCTGGTGCGCTGAATCGTTTAGTAAGCGCTCCCGGAAATCCACCGTTATCAAAGGAAGTGCATTGTTGGATGCGCAGTGAGCGGCCGTCAGGCAACCGGAGTGGTACCGCGGAACAGGGTAGTTGTTTCGCCTCTTGTGAAAACAAGAGGCGTTTTTTGTTTGTATGGGCTTACCCGCTGTGCAGAATTTTACTGAAAAGGGGTATTCAAAATGTTGACTTTGGACCGAATCTATCTTGCTTCTCATGTGTTGAAATCTGTAATTCGCCGTACGGATTTGATTGCAGCACCCGGCATCAATCCGGATAGCGAAATTTATTTGAAACCGGAAAATCTTCAGGTTACTGGTTCCTTTAAAGTGCGTGGTTCCGCTTTTAAAATTTCTCAGCTCAGTGCAGAAGAAAAAGCGCATGGTGTAATTGCCTGCTCGGCCGGCAACCATGCACAGGG
>CALXIC010000009.1 GCA_944388265.1 uncultured Clostridia bacterium
ACCAAAAAATATAAAATTGCCGCACGAAACAACATAATAAACAAATTCATCACCCACTTTCAGTATAAACACTTTCCTAGTGAATATGCGGTATATTCTGCTGGTTTTGGTTTACACTGGAAACAAGGAGTGATTTCATGGAAGACACTAAAACGCTCACTTCCAACTTGGAAGAAAATTTAAAAATTATCCAAGCCGCTTGTGCTTCGACCAGCGACGTGAATATCCGTCAGGTAAAGCTCGCCGGCGTGAAAACGGCGATGCTCACCTGCAGCGGTATGGTCAATCAACAGCAGCTTTCTGAAATGCTGTTGGACCCATTGATGGAAAAGTTACAAGATCAAGAGATTTTGAGTGATGAACTTTATTCTTATCTGGAAGCCAGATCCCTTTCCACGACCGAACTCATTGAAACCACCGAATTTTCGGAATGTTTTCGGCTCTTATTCTCCGGATTTGTCGTATTTTTGTTGGAAGATCAAAACCGTGCGCTGGCCTGTGGCTTTGCAGGCTACCCTTACCGTTCCATCAACTCCCCAGAAAACGAAGTGGACGAGCTTTGCGCGAAGGAAGGTTTTGTGGAAGCCATCCGCATCAACCAAACCATGATCCGCCGCCGCATCAAATCTCCGGATTTACAGATGGAAATCATGCAGCTTGGCGAAATCAGCAAAACGGACGTGGTGTTAGTCTATTTAAAAAGTGCCGTTTCAAAAGAAATGCTCAAGCAAATCAAAAAAGACGTCAAGAAAATGAAAATGCCCATTCTGCTTTCTTCGGGATATCTCAAACCATTCATCAGCGGATGGCCCAGATCGTTGGTGTCTCCCGTAGGACTGACGGAACGCCCGGACTGTTTGTGCGGCAAAATCAGCGAAGGCCGGTGCGGCATTTTAGTGGATGGCGTACCGTTTGCACTAATTGTGCCTTTTTTGTTTTCCGAGCACTTCCAGTCGATGGACGATTATGCGCGCGCACCTTATTATGCGTTTATGATGCGCACCATCAAATATCTATCTTTTTTGATCGGAATTCTTTTGCCGGGACTTTATGTAGCCGTCGGCACGTTTCATCCGCAGCTATTCCCACCCACCTTGGTCTTTAACATCGCAGCCGCCCAGGAAAGCACCCCGTTTTCCTTAATGACCGAAACCATCATTATGCATTTGATCTATGAAATCATGCGGGAAGCCGGACTTCGCCTGCCGCGTTCGGTGGGACATGCCGTCAGCATTGTGGGATCGGTTGTTATCAGCTCGGCCGCCGTCAGTTCCGGATTAATTGGAGGACCGATGATTATGATCGTCACCTTGACCGCCATTTCAGGATTTGTGGTGCCCAGTCTGCACGAACCGATGTCTTTGCTTCGCTTTTTGATGATTATTATCGGCGGGATGCAGGGGCTTTACGGCATCATTCTGGTTTCTGCGGTTTTTGGTGTGAGCGTATGCGCTACCACCGCCTACGGCATGCCGTACACCGCTCCGGTGATTCCCTTTACCGCAAGCGCTATGCGGGATACCTTTACCCGCATTGGTTACCCCAAAATGCAGCAGCATTGGGCAAAAATCTCCCATTTACACGGCGCTCACATGGAAGAGGAGGATTCTGAATGAATCGTGCAGAACAAATCAGCACCGGAGAAATGATCCTGTTTTTATGGAGCGCTCATTTCTCCTCCATTGCGCTGGATGCCTCCTATACGGCGGTGGAATCACCTGAAATGATTTTCTGGCGCGCCATCGGAAGCACGTTATTATCCATTCTGTTTTGATCGCTGATTGTTTTTGTGTGTACGGTATCCAATCAGCCAATTGTATTTCCAAAATGGTGTACTTTTCTTCTTTGGGTTGCAGTGCTCGCCTCCTTCTTTCAAACGATTAGCGAACTGCTGGATTTTTTGCAGCATGCTATTTTTTCAAGTGCCGTTCGAAATACCCTGTTTTGGCCCATTTTAGCCGCGGTATTTCTGGCTGCAGCCTGTCGGGTGGAAGGCAATTTGCGATTTGGAGCAATCATTTTCTGGTGTTGTCTGATTGGCACCGTCTTGTACTATCTGCAATTAACACCAACCATGGAATTTTGGCCGGTACAAGGTGAATCGAATGCGTCCGACATCCTCTCTGGTTCCTTTCAGCAAGTATTCCGAAATACGGAATGGTTTTTGTTTTATTTACTGCTGCCGTTAGCCAAAGGCAAACGTCGTCGGGCCGGTATTTGGTGCCTGATCAGCGCCGGATTGCTGGATCTCGGTTTCTCTGGCATTTTATATTTATCCTGCGGAAATTTCGCCATCGGATTGACTTATCCGTGGTATCAATTGACGATGGTGTCGGAATCCGGTATCTTCCAGCAAACCTGCGACCTCTATTTGCTGGTATGGGTGCTCGCTTCCTTTGCAAAACTCACGGGATTTCTTTTGCTGCTCACTTCGATGGAACGAACCCTGTTTCCAAAGCTGCGGGAATTGGGCGCACTGTTCCTGTTGTTGCCAATTTGTTTGATCGGTTTTTTCTGGAAAGGATTGTTTCCTTTAGCAAGCACGATTGCAGAAAGCGGTATACCGCAGCTTTTCGGTTGGTTTATACTTCCAATCGTTTTATTGATCCAACAAAGGAGGACCCCTCATGAAACGAATGCTTCAACTATTCGTATGTCTGCTGATGCTCAGCAGTAGTCTGTGCGGCTGTCTTCCCTATCAACCGCTCACCGAAACCGCCATCGTAGAAGCCATTGGAATTGATTTTGACGAAGAAGAAGAAGAGTACCACTTAACCCTTCAGTTATACCTGCCGCAAAGCAACGGTGCCGATTCCAATGTAATCGTTGGCCAAGAAAACACCGTCTTGCTGCAAAGCAAAGGAAAGACGATCGATGAAGCCATAAAGCAAGCCAATTTACAGCAAGGAAAAAATGTGGATCTCGGCTTCTCACAGGCATTGGTGTTGGGCCCTACCGCCATTCAATACCGGCTGAAAGAAATTATTTATTACTTTGACAACAACCAAGATGTGCGCTGGACGATGCAAATTGTGATGGCTGCCGGAAAAGCTTCGGACATTGTTTCGGTACCGCTCAAACAAGGGATTTCTGAAGGAGCACAAATCAGCGAATTGTTATCCGGTCAAATTGGAAGCGGATGGATTAACGCCAAAAACTATTTTGAATTCAGCCGTGCCATCGCAAATCACGACGGGTGCACGACTCTGCCCACCTTGAGTGTCCAGGCACCGGACAACTCCGATACGGAAAAAATCCCGTCGCTAACCTTAATCTCAGCGCAAAGCAGTGCGGTGATCGATCATTGGAAATTATGCTCTTTCCTAACACCGGAAGAAACCAGAGGGGTTTTGGTTCTATCCAACAAACTCAAGGATCGAGAAGAAAATTTGCTGGTGGAATCTGGAGAAATTACCGTTAACGTTTCAAAATGCCAAACCTCGATGGAGCTAAACGAAAAGGATTTAACTATCACCGCCAAAATCGATGCGGAACCAGCCACACTGGCTAAATCGGAAGAATGGATGGAAGAGTTATCCGAAACCATCCGAAAAGAAATGAAAGAGGCCTATTTGACCTTACGGAAATTGAGTGATGATCCCTCCCTATTTTTAGACAATCATGAACTGGATGCATTTCCGGAAGAAGAAATCGAAACGGTTACCTTTATCGTAACGGTTCATGAAAAAAAAGCATAATTCTTAAAAAATCTTCTTGACATTCGGGCACCTCCATGCTATAATTTAATAGTCGCTGAAACGAGTGACGGAGTTGGAGAGGTGTCCGAGTGGTTTAAGGAGCCGGTCTTGAAAACCGGTGATCCCGCAAGGGACCGTGGGTTCGAATCCCACCTTCTCCGCCATTTCATCATAAATTTTATATCACGTCACGAATGGAGAAGTACTCAAGTTGGTGACGAGGCGCCCCTGCTAAGGGCGTAGGTCGGTTTAAACCCGGCGCGAGGGTTCGAGTCCCTCCTTCTCCGCCAGAAAAGCACAACATTTAGGAGTTGAATTCCCATGTTGTCCTTTTTGATTTTTGTAGTAAAATTTTTGAAATGATGGTTTATAGGAGAGGAAAAAATTGGCCGAATTAATCGAAACAAAACGATTACTTCTCCGTTGTTTTCAAGATGAAGATGCAGAAGAACTTTACAACATTTGTCTTGACACCCAATTGAGACTTTCCGGTTTGAGTTCATACAACAATATTGAAGAAAGCCGAAATGCTATTTGCAGTTGGAATAAGAATCCTGAAATGCGTGCTATTATTCACAAAGACCAGCAATGCTTGATAGGATTTATTTTATTTGGGGACATGAATCGTTATGCTCAATACAAAGAATTAGAATATGCCATCGCGATTAATCATCGAAATAATGGATATGCAACGGAAGCTCTTATGGCGATGCTTGAATATATGTTTTCTGAACGAGATACCGAAGTAGCTGCAGCATGGGTTCGATCATTTAATAAAGAATGTGTACGCGTATTGGAGAAATGTCATTTCACTTATGAGGGCACTCTTCGAAAGCACGCCAGAGATCATGGAGATACCTTGTGTTATTCTATTTTGAAAGAAGAATGGATTGAATACAAACTGAAACAACAGTCCTAAATTTAGAAGATTCTCAAGTGCAGCAACTGCTGAAGAAGTTCATATTTACTCGGCGAAACCACAAAATATTTTTCATGTAGATTAGAAACAAAGTCAAAAATCCCGTATTTACGG
>CALXIC010000010.1 GCA_944388265.1 uncultured Clostridia bacterium
TTACAACCACGAGCGCATCCAAAGCAAAACAGGAGTAGCGCCGCTAACGCTGCGCCACTCCTGCTAAAACTGAATATTCCTACACCCGGGGCTTTTTTGTGCTGTCCGCACAATCTGGAGCAGTTCATTCATGCCGCCGGGGTGCTATCTTTTTATCGGTCAAACGACGGATTAAACGCATAGAAGTTTTTGCTGTTGAGCTGATCCTGTACCAGGCGCAGCGATTCGCCGAAACGCTGAAAATGCACAATCTCCCGTGCCCGCAAAAATTTGATGGGATCGCGGACATCCGGATCATCCGTCAAACGCAGAATGTTGTCGTAGGACAATCTGGCTTTTTGTTCCGCCGCCATATCCTCGCTCAAATCCGCAATGGTATCACCGCTGACGGAAAGCGAAGAAGCCGAAAACGGCACGCCGGATGCCGCCTGCGGATATACCGCCGCCGTATGGTCGACGAAATAGGTATCAAACCCTTCTTTCTTCACCATCTCAACGTCCATGCCCCGCGTAAGCTGATACAAAATGGCGCCGATCATCTCAATATGCGCCAGTTCCTCTGTACCTACCAAAGCGTCACAGTGACGCATCACCCGCTCATTTCCTCTTTGCAGATGCGTTCGAGTGTTTTCAAAAACAGTTCGGCCGCTTTCGACAGCCGCTGTTCTTTTCGCCAAATCAACCGCATGGGATAAATCATTGCCGGCGCAATCGGCCGAAAGCACAGCATGCTATCCGCTCCGGTAGGTACCAGTTTGTCAAACCCCAACACATACCCGATGCCCTCTCTGGCCAAAATGGCGGCATTGAACATCAGATTATAGGTCACCACAATTTGCAGTCGGTCATAGTTCTTTTGCAGCCACTTCGGCATTTCACTGGTAGCGCCCTGTCTGGATACAATGAGCGGCAGTCCGATCAATTTTTCCACGGGAATCACCGTCCGGGCGGCCATGGGGCTGTCTTTTCGCAGAATCAATCCCCACCGGTCGCTGACTGGTAAATCCATACAGGCATATTTCGACAAATCGACATTTTGCACCACCACGGCAAAGTCCAACAGCCCTTTATCCAGCCGTTCGCAAACCGTTTCCGCATTTCCGCTGAAAAAATGAAACCGCAAATGTTCGTATTCCGCTTGCAGCTGTTTGACCGCCTTGGCAACCAGCGTGATCCCATCCGATTCCGCACATCCCAGATAGACATCGCCTCCGTTGAACGCATTCATGGAAGCAAATTCCGACGCCGTCAAATCCACCATTTCCAAAATATCCAGCGCCCGCTGATAGAGGATCTCGCCCTCCGTCGTCAGATGAATCTGATAATTGCCGCGCACAAACAGCTTTTGCCCCAATTCTTCTTCCAGTTCCTTGATCTGTTTGGATAACGTAGGCTGTGTGACATGAAGTTTTCCGGCGGCCTTCGTCATACTCTCTTCCCTGGCGGCTTCTACAAAATACCGCAATACCCGCAGTTCCACAAACATTCCTCCTTTCATCCTGTTTTGATTATATCCGATTTAGATATTCTTTTCAAGAATATCTACCGATAATTGATAGCAATTTGCTATTTCATTTCTTTCGCTTTATAATGAAAAAGAGGAGTGAACAGAAGATGAAGTTAGACGAATTTTTAAGGGAAATGGACAGCGGAAAAGAAGTGATTGCCAATTCTCCGGCTCACTTGTACATGCACCAGTTGTCACAGGAAGCGATGCGGCTCACTGCCGAGCTAAACGGCTCTTATCACACCGCGGAAGAAATCCGTCATCTCATGGAAAAAATTACAGGACGCCCGATAGACGACAGTTTTGCGTTATTCCCGCCATTCTATACAGACTGCGGAAAAAACTTAAAAATCGGCAAAAAGGTGTTTTTCAACGCCAGCGTCAAAATTCAGGATCAAGGCGGGGTCACCATTGAAGACGGTGCATTGATTGGACACAACGTTGTCATCGCTACCTTGGATCACAATCTGGATCCGAACCGTCGGGGAAATATGATCCCCGCCCCGATTCATATCGGCAAAAACGTCTGGATCGGAGCGAACGCCACCATCTGCAAAGGCGTCACCATCGGCGACGGCGCAGTAATCGCCGCGGGTGCCGTCGTCGTCACAAACGTGCCCCCAAACACCGTATTCGGCGGTGTTCCTGCAAAGGAACTCAAGAAAATCCCCCAAGAATCCGAAGAAATCACTGCCAAGAACCAATGAAAGGAGAACCATCCATGAAGAAAATCGTACAGACCGCCGGCAGAGCCTCTTTAGGAGAATTTGCCCCGGACTTTGCCCATTTTAACGACGATGTCCTGTTTGGAGAAAACTGGAACAACGAAGACATTACCCGTAAAACCCGCTGCATCATCACCGTTGTAGCACTGATGGCTTCGGGCATCACCGATTCTTCGTTGAAATATCATTTGGAAAATGCCAAACACAACGGCGTCACCCAAAAAGAAATTGCCGCCATCATTACTCACGTCGCCTTTTACGCAGGCTGGCCCAAAGCATGGGCGGTGTTTTCTCTGGCAAAAGAGGTATGGAACGAAGAAGTTTCGGCAGCGGATGAAAAATCCTTGCACGCCAATGAAATGGTTTTTCCCATTGGTGCGCCAAACGATGCTTTTGCGCAATATTTCATCGGCCAAAGCTACCTTGCACCAATTTCCACCCAGCAGGTTGGCGTTTATAACGTGACGTTTGAACCGGGATGCCGCAACAACTGGCACATTCACCATGCCAAAAGTGGCGGCGGACAGATTCTGCTTTGTGTTGCGGGATGCGGCTTTTATCAGGAATGGGGCAAGGATGCCGTGAAACTGTATCCGGGTGACTGCATCAACATTCCCGCAGGCGTCAAACATTGGCATGGTGCAGCACCGGACAGCTGGTTTTCCCACTTGGCGATCGAAGTGCCGGGTGTGGAATGCAGCAATGAATGGTGCGAACCGGTGGACGATGCGGCGTACGAAAAGCAAACCGCTTGCCGCTGACGTCATTTGAAAAAGGAGAATTTATATGAAACGAGTGCTCGTTTTTGCGCTGTTGTTCCTTTTCTTCGTTCTCTTTACCGCTTGCAATGCCGACGGGCAAACCACTTCCCAGGAGGTTCCTTTGGGTGATTCCTCGGCTGTCTCCAACACAGAGGAAACACCCTCTGCACCCATAGAAAGCAAACCAGAATCCGATCAACCATCGAAGGAGAGTGAATCGATGAAAATTGAAATTACGGTGGGCGACACCACCTTAACCGCTGTGCCGGAAGAAAATTCTTCCGCGGAAGCGTTCCTTGCCATGCTCGAAGAAGGACCGGTTACCGTCTCGATGTCGGATTATGCAGGGATGGAAAAAGTTGGACCGCTTGGGCGAAATCTTCCCCAAAACGACGCTCCCATCAGCGTGGACGCCGGTGATGTGATCTTATATCAAGGAAATCAAATCACCATTTACTACGACACCAATTCCTGGAGTTTCACCAAGCTTGCTGCCATCGAAGGTGCAACTAAAGAAAGCCTTTTGGACGTGCTGGGTTCCGGAGAGGTTACAGTCACCTTTTCTTTAGCAGAATCATAATCAAAAATCCCCCCGTTATGCCTCGTCATAACGGGGCTTTATCATGAATGCAAGGCCTTACCGGACAGGCAAAGCATGAAAGTTCTCCTCATACACATGATGGAGGAGGACTTTGTATGAAACAACAGGCAATATTCTTAAGTGCGACTCAAGAACTAACCGTCAGCAAAACATCCACACCGGAATTTTACCGGCTGTATAAACAATCCATCTTGCTGGCACTGCAAAAAGAAGGATTTTTGACAGAATCGCAGCTTCAATATGTATTGTTCCTTCTGGAAAATGAAAGGTAACATCAAAACGAATACGGCTTATGCATGATTTTCAAGGATAAGGAGTGAACCCGCTACGAAAGTTGCCGCCTACTGCCGTGTATCGACCGACAAAGAGGATCAAGCCAATTCCTTTGAAAGTCAACGGCGGTATTTTTATGAGTACATCACCCATCATCCGGAGTGGGAACTGTATGAAATTTATGCCGACGAAGGAATAACCGGCACCAACACCCAAAAGCGCGCCGCCTTTCAGCAAATGATGCGTGATGCAAAACTTCATCGGTTTGATTTGATACTCACCAAAGAGGTCAGCCGTTTTTCCCGGAATATTTTGGACACCATCTCCTATACGCGCAACTTAAAAGCACTTGGAATCGGCATCTTCTTTTTAAACGACGGCATTCACTCACTGGAACCGGACGCGGAACTGCGTCTTTCGATCATGGGGAGCATTGCTCAGGAAGAAAGCCGGAAAACATCCGCCCGCGTCAAATGGGGGCAAACCAGACGCATGGAACAGGGCGTGGTATTCGGCCGTTCCCTACTGGGTTATACGGTGAAAAACGGAGAAATGACCATCCATCCAGAGGGCGCAAACATTGTCCGGTTGATCTACCAAAAATACGTGCAAGAACGCAAAGGCACGACGGTGATTGCGCGGGAACTCTCCGAAGCGGGTTACAAAACCCTCACCGGCAGCACCCATTGGAGAAATACCGTCATTCTAAAAATCCTGCGCAACGAAAAATACTGCGGAGATTTGAAACAAAAAAAGACCATTACTCCCGACTACCTCACCCATCAAAAGAAGTACAACCACGGAGAAGAAGATTTTGTCTTTCTTAAAGATCATCACGAACCCATCATCGACCGCCGTTTATGGGAAGAGGCGCAGCGAGAAATCGCCCGCAGGGATCTTGATGGGAAAAATCACACCGCTCATGGCCACCGCTACCCGCTGTCCGGAAAAATCAACTGCGGCGCCTGCGGCCGCAGTTTTGTCTCCCGCAGCCGCAAGCAAAGAGACGGCAGCCGCTATCAGGTGTGGCGGTGCAGCACTTCCATCTCAGAAGGTCACCAGCGTTTCGACCAAACGGGAAATATCATCGGCTGTAACGTTGGTTATCAGCTGCGCAACGAAGTCGCAGTCAGCATGATTTTGCAGTCGATACACCGGTTAAAGTTTGATCAAAATCTGCTCCTCTGCGACCTCACGCGAATCATACGAAAAGCCATTCAACATACAAGCGACCAGAACCAATCCAATTACGATCAGATGCAAAAAAAATTAAAGCAACTCGAAGAAAAGAAAATGAGTGCTTTGGACGCCTACCTCGAAAAAAT
>CALXIC010000011.1 GCA_944388265.1 uncultured Clostridia bacterium
AAACCCTATCCGATGCAACACCGACTAAGATGGATTCGCTGGTTCGGCGGTCTTGACGGGTGGCAGAGAGGGGATCTCCCCTCCGAGCGCAGGCGGCGACGCGGCGCAAAGATAGATTGCTGTCAAAACAGAACCCGGCTTATAGATCTGGTCATACTAACCGCGCATCAGCATGCGCGGTTTTTTTCTTTTCCATCACCGATGCAGAAATTCAGGAGGTCTTTGGATGAAAATTGTGGTCTTGGATGGCGCTACCGCCATTGGCACCGAGCTTTCGTTTGATGCGTTTCAAGCGCTCGGCGACGTTTCGTATTACCCCAACACAACGCCCGACCAAATCGCGGCACGTGCCGGCGATGCCGACGCGGTGCTCGTCAACAAGGTGGTCTTTGACCAAAAGGCGCTCGATGCCTGCCCGAAGCTTCGCTACATCGGGCTGACGTCCACCGGCTATAACGTGGTGGATCTTGACGAATGCCGCAAGCGCGGCATTGAGGTGTGCAACGTCCCCGCCTATTCTTCCAGCGCGGTGGCGCAGCAGATTTTTGCCTACCTGTTAGAAATTTACAATAAAGTTTCCCGCCACGACGCCCGCGTCAAACAGGGCGACTGGCAAAACTGCGACCAATTTTGTTTTTACGAACCGCAGATGCATGAAACGATGGGCAAAACCATCGGCATCGTGGGCTTTGGCGGCATCGGCAAACGGGTGGCAAGCCTTGCTCATGCCTTTGAAATGAAGGTTTTGGTGCATACCCGCACCGTGCGGGTATCCGACCGCGAAGCCTATCCCTTTGTCATCTTCTGCACGCTTGAAGAACTGCTGGCCAAAAGCGACGTGGTGACGCTCCATTGTCCGCTGAACGCTTCTTCCGAAGGGATGATGAACGAAAACGCCTTCCGCCAAATGAAAGACGGCGCCATCTTCTTCAACGCTTCCCGCGGCCCGCTGGTCGTGGAACAGGCCCTTGCCGATGCGTTAAACGCCGGTAAACTTTCGGCCGCCGCGGTGGATGTGGCTTCCATCGAGCCGATTCGTGCGGACAACCCGCTTTTGACCGCCCAAAACATCCTCATCACCCCGCACAGCGCCTGGGCACCGGTCGAAACCCGCGCGCGGCTTCTGGAGATTGTCTACCAAAACCTTGAAGCCTTCCAAAACGGACACCCGCAAAACAGTGTACTATAAAGAAAAAAGGAGCATTCCTGCCATGAAAAGCGAAACCAAACTGATCGCCCGCTACGCCGAAACCGACCAGATGGGCATCATTCACCATTCCGTTTACCCCATCTGGTTTGAAGCGGCGCGCACCGACTTCATCAAACTGTTCGGCCTTTCCTACAGCGAACTCGAACAAAAAGGCATTATGCTGCCGCTGTCGGGGCTTGCCTGCCATTACCACAAACCGGGACATTATGAGGACGAAATCACCGTTGTGACGACGATCGAAAAACTCACCGCCGCTACGCTGACCCTGCGCTACCGCGTCTACAACCAGTGTGAAGAACTGCTGTGCGACGGAACGACCACCCACGGCTGGACTGACCTCACTTTAAAGCCCGTCAATCTGCGCCACCGCATGCCCGAGCTCTTTGCCGCCATGCGCCGCGCCGCACAGGAGGAAGCCGATGGAAACGCCTAAAACCCATGTCGATCTCTACACCGACGGCGCGTGCAGCGGCAACCCCGGCCCCGGTGGATGGGGCGCCATCTTAAAGGCGGGCGGCCACGTGAAGGAACTGTCGGGCGGCGAACCCAACACCACCAACAACCGCATGGAACTTTCCGCCGTGATCGCGGGGCTTTCCGCGCTCAAACGCCCGTGCGCCATCACCATCACCAGCGACAGCAAATACGTGATCGACGCCATCACCAAAGGCTGGGCGAAAAAATGGCGCGCCAACCACTGGATGCGCAACAACCGCGAAAAGGCGCAAAACCCCGATTTGTGGGAAACGCTGTTAAATCTCCTGGATCAGCATGACGTCACCTTCGTCTGGGTCAAGGGGCACGCCGGGCACCCGGAAAACGAACGCTGCGACCAGATGGCGGTTGCGGAATCGAAAAAATTTATGAAGTGAGGCACCTTCTATGAAACCCTTCATCTACGCCGATCATGCCGCAACGACCGCCGTCAAGCCGCAGGTATTCGAGGCGATGCTCCCCTATTTTTCAAAACAGTACGGCAACCCCTCCTCCATCCATGCCGCGGGGCGTGCCGCCAAGCGCGCGATGGAAACGGCAAGGGAGCAATGCGCAAACGCGCTGAGCGCCACGGTGCGGGAAATTTACTTTACCGGCGGCGGAACCGAAGCCGACAACCTCGCCATTTTGGGAATGGAGCAAACCCTGCGCGCCAAGTCGAAAACCCACGTCATCACCAGTGCGATCGAACACCACGCCGTGCTGCATCCGATGGAAGAACTGCGCCGCCGCGGATTTTCGGTCACCGTCCTTCCGGTGGATGAAAACGGATGCTGTGCGCCCGAAACGGTCGCGCGTGCACTTCGCCCCGAGACCGGGCTGGTGAGCATCATGGCGGCGAACAACGAAATCGGCACCATCGAACCTTTTGCGGCCATCGGCGCCCTTTGCCGGGAACACGGCGTGCTCTTTCACACCGACGCGGTGCAGGCGTTCGGACAAGTGCCGATCGATGTTCAAAAGGACTGCATCGACCTGCTCTCCGTTTCAGGGCATAAACTGGGCGGCCCGAAAGGCGTGGGCTTTTTGTATGCCAGAGAGGGCATTCGCCCCACACCTTTGCTGTTGGGCGGCGGACAGGAGCGAAATCTGCGTCCCGGTACCGAAGCGGTCGCTTCCCTCGTAGGGCTGGGCGCTGCCGCAAAACTGGCGGTCGAAACGCTCTCGACCCGCACCGAAACGGTCGCCCGCCTGCGTGACCGGCTGATTGCCGGTGCGCGGCAGGCACTGCCCGACGTTCGCCTCAACGGGTCGGCGGATCATCGGCTTTGCGGCAACGCCAATTTTGCCATCCCCGGCGTACAGGGAGAATCCCTGCTGCTTTTGCTGGATTTGCAGGGCATCTGCGCCTCTGCCGGTTCGGCGTGCACCACCGGGCAGGTCGAAGCCTCGCATGTACTGCGCGCCATCGGTCTGTCCGAACCGCTGGCACAGGGGAGTATTCGCTTCTCCCTCGGCGAAGACAACACCGAAGAAGAGGTGGATACCATCGTGCGCGTGCTCACCGAGCAGGTGCAGAAGCTGCGCGCCATGTGCGGCTATGTTTGAAACGGATGAAGCATTTTAAAATAGGCAAATCAAAGGGGGATATTTCTGTATGAAATATCCCCCTTTGTGTAAAGGAGCGATGAAGCAATGATTTTATACCACGGAAGTCCCGTAAAAGGCTTGAAAGAACTGAAACCCTGTTTATCAGAACATGGTAAGCCATATGTTTATTTCGCGTCGAATCCATTGGTCTCTCTTTTATATGCGGTAAAGCCTGTACCAAAGCCTTTTAGTTTTTATCCTTATGGATTTGATGAAAATGGCGGTGTTGTTTACTCAGAATACTACGAAAACGCTTTTTATGATTTATATAAAGGCAAGACAGGATACTTGTATGAGTGTGACGATTTAAAAAATATAGATGCACCTACTCACATAAATGGCGTTTACACTACCACCGAATCCATAAAGATTGATAGGATAACAAGAATTCCCGACCTATACACTTTCTACAAAGAGCAAGAAGAAAAAGGGTTGTTTCGTATTAAACAAAAATGTGAAATTTCCGATCAAGAGATGCAATTCATTTTCGATGAATTAAAAACAGAAATCGAAAAGAATAATTTGAAAAATTTCCCGCAACACGCTATGAGTATTTTTATCCAAAAGCATTTTCCTGCCATTTGGGAAACAGATAAAAACTAATTTATAACGACCGTGGGTACTATTTTTGACAGTAAATCCATAGGGATGGTGAACATCGAATTTCATCCCAAAATCCAATAAAAACAAAAAAATTGGGAGGCAACTTCTTTATGAAGTGCTTCCCAATTTTTTGTTATTGTTTGCCGGTGGACCCAAAACCGCCCGCCTCGCGGTCGGTATCGGTCAGTGCATCCACCTCGGTGAAATCCGCTTTCAAAAAGGGGGTGATCACCAGCTGGGCGATGCGTTCGCCGGGGGCGATGGTCTGCTCTTCATCGGAATGATT
>CALXIC010000012.1 GCA_944388265.1 uncultured Clostridia bacterium
TCGTGTTCGGAAGAAACGCCGCCGAACAGCACGGCCAATCTCATTTTATTCATCGTTCGCCCTTCTATCATCAGCGGAGAACGTCCATCCCCGCGTTATTCACTGGATTCTTCATCTTATGTAGAATTCCTTTTGATATTCTACCATACCAGATTACAAAATGCAAACATTTGCCCTGGATTCGACCAAAAAGATTTGACACCGCACGCCAAACGTGCTAGGATTAAAGCCGTAAAGAACTGGAAAAAAATCACACAGCCTGCACAAGGGGGGGACCTTTGTTGTGCGGGCGTTTTCGCATGGAATTCAAAGAAAGGACAACGATCGAATCATGGCATTTTTTGCAAAGCGCGAACCCATCTCCCTTTTGATCGTAGGGCTGGGAAACCCGCTGCCCAAATACCAAAACACCCGCCACAACGCAGGGTTTGAAGCGATTGACGCCATCGCCAAAGAGACGGGCGTTTCCGTCGACCGCGTGAAGTTCAAAGGGCTCACCGCGCGCATCTCCTTGGGATCGGCGGACGCACTCCTCTTAAAACCCACCACCTACATGAATCTGAGCGGCGAAGCGGTTGCGGAAGCCGCCCGCTTTTACAAAATCCCGCCGGAACGGATTCTCGTCTTCTGCGACGACATCTCGCTCGACTGCGGGAAGCTGCGCATCCGCCGGAAAGGGAGCGCCGGCGGCCACAACGGGTTAAAGAGCATCATCGAACAGCTGGGCAGCAGCGATTTTGTGCGCGTCAAACTGGGCGTCGGGCAAAAGCCGCACCCCGATTACGATCTCGCCGCCTGGGTGCTCTCCACCTTTTCATCCCAGGATCAGAAAAAAATGGAAGAGGCTTACGGCAAGTCGTTGGACATTGCCAAAGCTTTTGCGCAAGGAACGCTGGACCGCGCGATGAACCGGTTCAATTCCTGAGGAGGAACGCATGAAACTCTATCCAATGGTGGCAGACCGGCTGCCGCAGTACGAACAGCTGGTCGCCGGCATCGAACAGCAAAAGACCCCGGTGCTTGCCGTCGGTCTGTCGGACATCCACAAGGCGCATCTTCTGTATGCGCTGTCCGAACAGCTCTTGTCCCCGCTTCTCATCATTTGTGATGAGGAAACGGCTGCGCGCCGGATGTGCGACGACGTAAACGCCATGCACGGCAAGGAAACGCCCGCCGCCCTGCTCTACCCGGCGCGGGAATACAATTTCCGCGGCACGGCGAGCGCGTCGCGCGAATACGAACAGCAGCGCATCGGCGTGCTCTCGAAACTGCTGCGGCAGGAGTGCAAGCTTTGCTTTGCCAGCGCCGAAGCGCTCTGCCAGCACACCATCCCGCCCGCAGAGCTGCAAAAGCGCACCTTTTCGATTGAAGAAAACGAGAGCTACTCCCTCGAAGAGCTGACGGCAAAGCTGCTGCAGGCGGGCTATGCCCGCCGCCCGCAGGTCGACGGGATTGCACAGTTTGCGATTCACGGCGGCATTTTGGACGTCTATCCCCCCGACGCGCCCGCTCCGGTGCGCATCGAATTCTGGGGAGACGACATCGACTCCATCTCCCGCTTTGAACTCGACAGCCAGCGCCGCACCGATGCCATCGACGGTGTGCTGATTACGCCGGCGTGCGAATGCCTCTTCGATTCCCCCGCGGACCTTGCCGCGCGCATTCGGGAATTTGTAAAGCACCTAAAGGACAAAACCGCCAAAGAGCATCTGGCGCACGACCTCGAACGCTTAGACGCCGAACTGGAACTCTCCTCGCTGGACAAATACCTGCCGCTGGCGTACGACCGTCCGGCAACGCTTTTGGATTATTTCGATCCGGAAAACACCGTGCTGGCGGTGAGCGAATTTTCCTCCGCCATCGAACGGATGCGCAGCGCCTCGTGGCAATATGCCGAAGACCTCAAGGCGCTGTTTGAAGAAGGGGAACTGTGCAAGGGGCTCGATTCCTATCAGGAAGAATTTTCCGCGATGCAGGCAAAATGGGACGCTTACCCCGTCGTCTATCTCGACACCTTCGCCCGCACCAGCGGCGGCGTGCACGCCAAAACGCTCGTCACCTTCCACCCGCTGCAAACCTCCACCTTCAGCGGCGACTTAAAACTGCTGCGGGAAGATTTGGCCCCGCTTCTGGAAAACGGCGACTGCGTCGTCGTCCTCGCGGGCAACGAAAAATCGGCGGCAAATTTAGCGCACGATCTTTCCAAAACCGGCATCCCCGCCGAATCGGTGCGCGACCTCAAGCAGCTCACCCTGCGCCACGTCTACGTGATGCCGGGCACGCTCTCCGCCGGGTTCGAATACCCGGAAGCGCATTTTGCCCTCATTGCCGCCAGCCGCGCCGCCAGCGCGCCGGTGCGCCGCCCCCGTCACAAACAGGGAAAAGCCATCCGCTCCCTCGACGATTTGATGGTGGGCGATCCAGTCGTACACGTCTCCCACGGCATCGGCATCTTCGACGGCATTCACAAGATCGATGTGCAGGGCGTCGTGAAAGACTACATTAAAATCCGTTACGCGGGACAGGACACCCTGTTTGTCCCGGTCACCCAGCTCGATTTGGTTTCCAAATACGTCGGCCCCAAGGACGAATCCCGCATCAAACTCAACAAGCTCAATTCCGGCGAATGGCAAAAAACCAAAACCCGCGTGCGCAAGGCCTGCGCCGACATGGCCGACGACCTCATCAAGCTCTATGCCGCGCGCATGCAGGAAAAGGGTTACGCCTTTTCCCCCGATACCGTCTGGCAGACGGAATTTGAAGACCGCTTCGAATACACCGAAACGGATGACCAGCTGCAAAGCATCGCCGAAATCAAACAGGACATGGAACGTCCGGTACCGATGGACCGCCTGCTGTGCGGCGACGTTGGGTTCGGCAAAACGGAAGTCGCACTGCGCGCCGCGTTCAAATGCGTCAACGACAGCAAGCAGTGCGCCCTGCTCTGCCCGACCACCATCTTGGCATGGCAGCATTATCAAAACGCCCTTCAGCGGTTTGAAGGTTATCCCATCCGCATCGAACTGCTCTCCCGCTTCCGCTCGCAAAAACAGATCCGTGAAACCCTCAAAAAGCTCAAGAGCGGAGAGGTGGACTTTGTGATCGGCACCCACCGTCTGGTGCAAAAGGACGTGGAGTTTAAAGATCTGGGGCTCGCCATCATCGACGAAGAACAGCGCTTCGGGGTGGCGCACAAGGAAAAATTCAAGGAAATGTTCCACCACGTCGACGTGCTCACCCTGTCGGCAACCCCCATCCCCCGCACGCTCAATATGGCCATGAGCGGCATCCGCGACCTTTCTTCCCTCGAACAGCCGCCGCAGGACCGCCATCCCATCCAGACCTATGTGCTGGAATACGACGACAACGTCATTGCCGACGCGATCCGCAAAGAACTGCGCCGCAACGGGCAGGTCTACTACATTCACAACCGCATCGAAACCATCGACCGCTGCGCTGCCAGGATTCAGGCGATGGCGCCCGACGCCGTGGTGGCGGTGGCACACGGACGGATGAGCGAAACCGAAATTTCCGATATCTGGCGCAAGGTCATGCAAAAGGAAATCGACATCCTCGTCTGCACGACCTTAATCGAAACGGGGATCGATGTCAAAAACGTCAACACCCTCATCATTGAAAACGCCGACTATCTGGGATTGGCGCAGCTTTATCAGCTGCGCGGACGGGTGGGCCGTTCCAATCGCCGGGCATACGCCTACCTCACCTTCCAGCGCGGCAAGGTGCTCACCGAAATTTCCACCAAACGACTAAATGCCATCCGCGAATTCACCACCTTCGGTTCCGGCATCCGCATCGCCATGCGGGACTTGGAAATCCGCGGTGCAGGAAGCATTTTAGGCGGCAGTCAGCACGGACACATGGAAGCGGTGGGCTATGACCTTTACGTACAGCTCTTAAGCGAAGCCATCGCCGAACGAAAGGGCGAGAAAAAGCCGCAGGCGACCCACGAATGTCTCATCGACGTGCAAATCGACGCGCACATTCCGGAAGACTACATCGAAAACCTCACCCAGCGGCTGGACATCTACAAAAAGATCGCATCCATTCAAACGGAAGAGGACCGCATGGATCTCATCGACGAACTCTTGGACCGTTTCGGCGATGTGCCGCAGACGGTACAGACGCTCTTGAGTGTCTCGTTGCTGCGAAACACCCTGGCGTCCCACGGCTTTATGGAGATCACCCAGAAGGGACGTTCCATTTTGCTCTTCCCCGAAACGCTCGACCCAAAACTGGCTGCCGATTTGATGCGCGCACTGCGCGGACGCGTTTTGTTAAACGCCTCCGCCAAACCGTACCTCACCATCCGCATGGAGGGAGGGGTGGTATCCACCTTGCAGGAAGTGTCCGCTTTCCTGCAAAAACGGGAACGGGAAAAATCCCAAAATCCCGGGAAAAATTGACAGTTTTCGCCACGGATGGCACTGTTGCGCAAGTTTTCCATCAATTCCTTGTGCGAAACGACAAATCCTTCCAAAAACCTGCCGCAAATGTCTTGCGGCAGGTTTTTTTTTATGTTATAATGACAACGACGTTACAGAATGTAACTGAAAATGACAAAATTTTAAAATAAAATAGAGAAGGAGAACAAGGATGAAAGACGCAAACCGAATATTGCGCCGTACCGGTGCATGGGTACTGACGGTTTTGCTGGCCTGCACCCCGGTCGCACAGCATGCGGTTCCGGTTTATGCAGACGATTCCGTCATTACCGAATCCAACTACACGCTCCCGGATCCGAATGAAGGACTGGAAGAAGACCTGAAAAATGCCTCTGACATCGGTTCCACCGAACCTACAACGGAGGAAGAGCTCGCCGCCATCGATGAAGAAGCGGCGGCAGCGGCAGAAGCCAGCGGTCAGACGCCCCAGCTATTTTCCATCAATGAGGCTTCCGAACGAACCATTTCGTCTGATTATGAAACCGAATTGGCGAAATTCCCGAAAAGCTACCAGATCAAACTGGAAGCGCTGCATGAACAGTATCCCAACTGGGTATTTGTTGCCGATTATGTCGGTCGCGACTGGGATGAAGCGCTCGCTGCAGAAAACAAAAGTGCCGTTTCTGTCATTCAAAATCTTTCCGATTACACGTCCGACTTGCTGCTGAGCAAGCAAAAAGGCGACTACGAAAACGGTCAATACGTGATTCGTGACAGCGGCGGATGGGTATCCTGCAACGATCTGGCGGTTGCCTACTACCTCGACCCCAGAAACTTTTTGGATGCGAAAAACATCTTTATGTTTGAAACGCTGGCCTACGATTCGTCTTTCCATACGCTGGAAGGTGTAAACGATATCATCGACGGATCGTTTATGGATAAATCCAACATCACGTACATCACCACCAGCGGTTCCAAAAAGACCATCAATTCCACCTATGCGCAGACGATCTTAAACGCCGGCAAAAGTTCTGGTGTAAGCCCCTACTTCCTCGCATCGAAAATCATCAACGAAGTGGGCTACAGCGGAAGCAAGAGTGTAACGGGGAATTATACCGGTTACACTGGCTACTACAACTTCTACAACATCGGCGCCAGCGACTCCGCAAGCGGCAACGCCATTGCCAAAGGGCTGGCTTATGCCAAAGGCAGCGGCAGCTACAGCCGTCCGTGGAATACGCCGGTCAAATCCATTACCGGCGGCGCTTTGTGGATTGCGGATCAATACATCGACGGCGGACAAAATACGCCCTATTACCAGCGGTTTAACGTTGCTGCCGATACGGATTATCCCTATGCGCATCAGTACGCAACCTGTGTGTACTATGCGGCTTCGACGGCAGCTTCTACTTATTACGCATACAACAAATCCGGAACATTAAAAAGCGCAAAACTGTTTGTGATTCCTGTTTTTGACGACATGCCGGGTGAAACCGCACAGAGCAAATCGGTCAAATTCTCGACGACTCCTTCGTCGCAGACCGGTACGATCAACGCCAGAAGCGTCTCGCTGCGCGATGCGGCAACCACCAACTCCAACCTGGTAACCTATTTGCCCAAAAATACCAAGCTGACGATTACCGACAAGGTACGTACCACTTCCACCTCTTATAGTTACTTCAACAAAAATCCTTACTGGTACAAAGTCAGCTGCACCGTCAACGGGAAGAAGTACAGCGGTTATGTGACGCAGAAATATGTCACGCTTTCCACTTCGGTGAGTGTACGTCCGGGTTCTACCAAATCGGTGAAAGCCACCAGCAGTTCGTCGGATGTGACCTATTTCTCGGAAAATGAACGCATCGCGAAGATCAGTTCGTCCGGTACGATCACCGGCGTTGCAACGGGCACAACCAACGTCATCGCCTATACCAGCGGCGGCGGCTTTGACATTTTGAAAGTCACGGTATCCAACAGTGCAGCGGAAACTTCCGAAGATGAACTTTACTCTTCACCGAAGACCGGCGTCATCTACAACACCGCTTCGGTTTACGTCCGCAAAGGTCCGTCCACCGACACCGCGATTGTCACCACCCTCAAAAAAGGCGCTGAAGTCAAGGTGCTCGGCGAAAACGGCGACTTCTACAAAGTGGAAAACGGCTACATCTCCAAAACCCGCGTGAAGATCACCGAAGAAACGGAAAGCAAAGACACCCTCTATGAATCGCCGAAAACCGGTAAAGTAACGGCTTCGGATTCGCTGAACATTCGTAAAACGCCTTCGATTACCGGAACCATCGTCGGTTCGTTGACAAGCGGCGCTACCGTCACACTGCTCGGCGAAAACGGTAACTTCTATAAGATCAGCAATGGTTACGTCTCCAAGGATTACATCAAAATCGTGACCTCGGAAGATGATCTCTATGATTCGCCGAAAACGGGCGTCATCTACAACACCGCTTCGGTTTACGTCCGCAAAGGACCGTCCACGGATACGGACATTGTCACCACCCTCCTGAAAGGCGCCGAAGTCAAAGTCCTTGGCGAAAACGGCGACTTCTACAAGGTAGAAAACGGTTACATCTCCAAGACGCGCGTGAAGATCACTGAAACGTCAAAAGATACCCTTTACAACGAAGCCAAGACCGGTGTGATCGTCAACACCACCACCGTAAACGTCCGCAAAGGTCCGTCGACCGATACGGACATTGTCACCACCCTCAAAAAGGGCGCTGAAGTGAAAGTACTCGGGGAAAACGGCAGCTTCTACAAAGTTTCCAACGGCTACATCTCCAAGACCCGCGTGAAGATCACTGAAGCTTCGAAAGACAGCCTTTACGATGACGCAAAAACCGGTGTGATCGTCAACACCTCCACGGTGAACGTCCGCAAAGGCCCGTCCACCGACACGGATATTGTCACCACCCTCAAAAAGGGCGCTGAAGTGAAAGTACTCGGGGAAAACGGCAGCTTCTACAAAGTTTCCAACGGCTACATCTCCAAAACCTGGATCAAGTTCCAGAGCACATCAGGAACCTCGAAGGATACCCTTTACGACGATGCAAAAACCGGAAAAGTAACGGCTTCGGATTCGCTGAATGTACGGCAGACACCTTCCACTACAGCTGCTGTGGTCGGTTCGCTGTCCAGCGGTGCGACCGTACAGCTGCTGGGCGAAAATGGTGATTTCTACAAGATCAGCACGGGTTATGTTTCCAAGGACTACATCGAAATCGTCACTTCCGGAAGCATCACCGGAGACAAGCTTTACGAAACCTCCAAAACCGGTGTTGTGGTAAACTCTTCGCCGCTGAATATGCGCGAAGGCCCGTCCACATCCTATGATGTTGTGAAAACAGTCAAAGTGGGCACCACGATTACTGTTTTAGGGGAAAACGGCAGCTTCTACAAGACAGCAGACGGTTATCTTTCGAAAACGTATGTTGTTTTGAAAGATTCGGGAGACAGCATCTACAATTATTCCAAAAACGGCGTTGTCGTGAACTCCAACATCTATCTGCGTACCGGAGCATCGACCACTTCTTCCATCATCAAAACGGTAACCAAAGGGACTTCGGTAAAACTGCTTGGAACCAACGGCAGTTTCTACAAGACAGCAGACGGTTACCTTTCCAAAAACTATGTGGTCTTCAAAAATTCGGGAGACAGCATTTACAATTACTCCAAAACCGGTACGGTCAAGGTTACCAGCGGAGAATTGAACGTCCGTGAAAGCGCTTCCACCAACGCAAACGTCGTGGATTCCCTGGCAAACGGTGAAAAGGTCAAAATCTACGGCACGAACGGCAACTTCTACAAAATAGCAAACGGCTATGTTTCCAAAGATTACGTTGTCGTCGGAACCGCTGCGGCCACTTCGGTCGCCGCAGCGCGGTCCGGTTTGCTGGCGCAGATCGTATTTCCGCAGTTTTTCAGCCAGGC
>CALXIC010000013.1 GCA_944388265.1 uncultured Clostridia bacterium
CTGCGGTCGCCCATGGGGCTTGCCCCGGCGGCACAGGAGCGGTACGAAGCGTATCTGTGTTGCCATGCCGGGGCGCTGCTCACGCGGCTGGTCAAGTACAAGGACGCCGGTGCGCTGGAAGCGCTGCTTGCCCTTTCGATTGCTGAAAGGGATGCGCTGGAAGCCGCGTCCGCAAAAGCGGCGTCCGCCGGATGGGCGGAGGGTGCTGCGATGTTGCAGCAGGCGATGCGCCCGAAACAGGGGGCGCGGTATTCATTCGACGAGTTTTCCTTTTAACCCGATGGGAGGGATTGGATGGCGGTACAGACCCAGCGCGAATGGGAAGAAGCGATGGCGAAAAAAATACTCGATGTGCTCCGAAGTGAACTGTATTTGTCGCTTCGGTATCTGGATGCGGCGCTTTTTGCGCTGCCCTGGCAGGCAAACGACGCCATCCAAACCTTTGCAACCGACGGGAACGTGCTTTATTTTTCCGCCGAACAGCTCTTGCGGCTGTTTCGGCCCAATTTGAAATTTCTCACCCGCGCTTATCTTCACAGCGTGCTGCACTGCATCTTCCGGCATCTGTGGCTGCGGGGAGAACGAAACCGCGAATGCTGGGATTTGTCGTGCGACATCGCGGTGGAATCGGTCATCGACGGCTTAAAGATCCCCACCCTTTCCCGTCCGCTCAGCTGGACGCGGGAAAAGACCTACCGCTGGCTGCGGGAGGAAGCGGGCGTGCTGGCGGCAGCACCCATCTACCGGGTGCTGATGGAATCGCTCGACGAAGCAAGCTGGCGCGAACTGCGGGTGGAGTTTTACACCGACGATCACCGTTTTTGGCCGAAAGAGGAACGTGAGTCCCCCTCCCCGCAGGGCAAACAGTGGGAACAGATCGGCCGTCAGATCGAGCAGACGATGCAAAGCCGCGGCGACGATGCCGGGGACGCCGAAACGCTGCTTCAAACCCAGATCAAGGCGGCGAAGAGCCGCCGCAGCTACCGCGAATTTTTGCGGAAATTTGCCGTACTGCACGAGGAAACCCACCTCGATGCCGACAGCTTTGATCTGAATTTTTACACCTACGGGCTGTCGATGTACGGCAATCTGCCGCTGATTGAGCCGCTCGAAAGCCGGGAGGTGCAGAAAATCCGGGAGTTTGTCGTCGTGGTGGATACCAGTGATTCCACCAGCGGGGAACTGGTCAAGGCGTTTTTGAAAGAAACCTTTGCCCTTTTGCGGCAAAACGACAGCTTTTTTCATCATACCAAAATTCATCTCTTGCAGTGCGACGACGCGGTGCGCGCCGACGATGTGGTGGAAAGCACCGACGAACTCGACCGCCTGTTGGAGCGCTTCACCTTAATCGGCGGAGGCGGCACCGATTTTCGCCCGGCGTTTCGCTATGTGGACGAATTGATCCGCACCGGCGCACTCAAAGAACTGAAGGGACTCTTATATTTTACCGACGGCAAGGGCATTTACCCCACCCGCCGGCCGGCATACGACGCCGCGTTTTTGTTTTTGGGCGCACATGAGGAAGACCATCTCCCCCCGTGGGCGATGCGCCTCACCCTTGATCCCGAAGAACTGCTGCCCACCAAGAGGAGGAACCACGACCAATGAACATCAAACGAGCCAAAGAGGAAATCAAACGCACGGTGCGCGCCTATCTCGAGAAGGACGAACTGGGGGCTTACCGCATCCCCGCCATCCGACAGCGTCCGCTTTTGCTGATGGGGCCTCCCGGGATCGGCAAAACGCAGATCATGGAACAGGTTTCGCGCGAATGCGGCATCGGGCTGGTGGCGTACACCATCACCCACCACACCCGCCAGAGCGCCGTGGGGCTTCCCTTCATCCGCGAACGGGAATTTGACGGCGAAACCCACTCCATCACCGAATACACCATGAGCGAAATCATCGCCAGCGTTTACCGCACGATGGAAGAAACCGGGCACCGCGAGGGGATTTTGTTCATCGATGAAATCAACTGCGTGTCCGAAACGCTTGCCCCGACGATGCTGCAATTTTTGCAGGGCAAAACCTTCGGCAACCAGCCGGTGCCGCAGGGATGGATCATCGTTGCGGCGGGAAACCCGCCGGAATACAACAAAGCGGTGCGGGAATTCGATTTGGTCACCTTGGACCGCGTGCGCCGCATGGAACTGGAAGCCGATCTGCCGGTGTGGCGGGAATATGCCCGCGCCCAGCGGCTGCATCCCGCGATTTTGGCCTATCTCGAACTGCGCCCGCAGCATTTTTACCGCATCGAAGCGGATGTGGACGGCACGCAGTTTGTCACGGCGCGCGGATGGGAGGATTTGAGCAACCTCTTGGACGCCTACGAACGGCTCGATCTGCCGGTGGACGAGGAACTCGTGCATCAGTTTTTGCAGCACGAAGAGATTGCCCGCGACGTTGCCGCCTATCTCGAACTTTACCGCAAATACCGCGACGATTACGGCGTGGAAGCCATTTTGGACGGACGGGTGCGTCCTTCGGTGTACGAACGCACGATGAATGCGTCCTTTGATGAACGCTTAAGTCTGGTAGAACTCTTGGTGAGCGGCTTAAACGTGCGCTTTGGCCGCTTTTTGGACGCGCAAAATCAAAACGACCGCCTCTATGCGCTCTTGAAAGAATATCACCGCGAACTGACCGCGGGCGAAGCCTCGCCCGAAGCGGTGTGGCAGGCGCTTGGCGACGCCGAACAGCAGGAGCTGGATCAGCAGAAAAAAGCGGGGCTTTTGACCCGCCACGACGAAATGCTGCGCCGCCGCGTGCTGCAAGCGATGAAGGAATGGATGCCAAACCCGGGTTTGACGTCCAAAGCTGCGTTTGACGGGGTGCGCGCCCGGTTTGAAGCGGCGGTTTCCGACGCCGACGAAAAGGCCAAAGTTGCTTCCGAGGCGCTGGAGCACGCCTTCACCTTTTTGGAAGAGGCGTTTGACGAAGGGCAGGAACTGGTCATCTTTGTGACGGAACTGACCTTGGGGCCGGACTCGCAGGCATTTTTGGCGCAGTTTGGTTCCGAACGTTTTGACCGCTATCAGAAAAACCTGCTGCTGGGTACCCGCAAGGCGGCGATCACCGCCGAACTTTCCCGCGAGGATGTCCGCAGCGGGGAACACAGCTTGGAATTTTAAGGAGAAGCAGTATGGATCTTTCGCGTGTATACGGCATGAAACTGCAAAAAGTCTATCCCCTCTGGGTACAAAAAGCTGCACGAAAGGGCCGCACGCAGGAAGATGTGGACGAAATCCTCTGCTGGCTGACGGGATATTCGCCCGACGCGTTGCAAATGCAGGTGGACGGGGACGGCGATCTTGCCGCCTTTTTCGGCGGCGCGCCCGCGCCGAATGACGACCGCTTGTTGATTCGCGGCGTGGTGTGCGGCGTGCGGGTGGAAACGATTGAAGACCCGCTGTACCGGGACAT
>CALXIC010000014.1 GCA_944388265.1 uncultured Clostridia bacterium
AGATACATGAAAGTGAATCTTCTTAAGAAGTGAAGACGGTGTTGATGGCGATGAGGAACCACCTGTACCCATCCCGAACACAGAAGTTAAGCTCATCAGTGTCGAAAATACTTGGCTGGAGACGGCCTGGGAAGATAGAGCGATGCCGTCACTCATGAAAGCACCTGCGGAGTTCGCAGGTGCTTTTCTTTTTTCCTAAAACAACCAACCGGAAAATAAAAAATAGAGAACTTTAGCAGTAATTTTCTTCTGCCATGCTTTTTATGTATATTAACCGATTGGATATAAGTATTTGCCATTGCTTTCACAGAATGGTATACTAAATAACAGAATAGAACGATAATAGGACAAACAATGGAAACAACCGGTATGCATCCGGCTTTGAGCAGAAAGGATTCTGATTATGACCGAACGATTACTCGAACTTTTGCTGGATTCTTTTTGGAAAATACTACTTCCCGGCTTGACGATGACCATTCCGCTGACGGCGATTTCGTTTACCCTGGCAATGGTGATTGCGGTTTTGACTGCGATGGTGCAGTTTGCCAATATTCGGGTACTCAAACAGATTGCGCGGTTTTATGTATGGGTGGTGCGCGGCACTCCGCTCTTGGTGCAGCTGTTTGTGGTGTTCTACGGGTTGCCGAATTTGGGCATCGTGCTGGAACCGTTCCCGTCCGCTGTGATTGTTTTTTCCATTAACGAAGGTGCGTATTGCGCCGAAACGATGCGCGCAGCGTTAGAATCGGTGCCCAAAGGGCAGATGGAAGCCGGGTACTGCGTGGGCATGTCCTATTTGCAGATTATGCGCCGCATCGTACTGCCGCAGGCATTCCGCACGGCGTTTCCGCCGCTGTCCAATTCCTTGATCGGCATGGTAAAGGACACTTCGCTCGCGGCCAACATCACCGTGACCGAAATGTTCATGGTCACCCAGCGCATCGTGGCGCGTACCTACGAACCGCTGGCGCTTTATATTGAAGTCGGATTGATCTATCTGATCTTCTCCACCATTTTGACGAAGCTCCAGCGCGTGGGAGAAAAACGCCTGAACTCGTACGGCAAACAGGAGGACTGAACCGATGCTCGAAATTCAAAACATCAAAAAGCGGTTTGGCGGACTGGAAGTGCTCAAGGGCGTAAGCTTGCAGGTGAACAAAGGGGACGTCGTTGCGATTTTGGGTCCCAGCGGTTCGGGCAAAACGACTTTGCTGCGCTGCATCAATTTCCTGGAAACGGCGGACGAGGGCACGATGATCTTTGACGGCGAAACCTTTTCGCTGGGAAAGATGAACAAAAAGGATATCGCGCGCATCCGCAAAAAGACGGCGTTTGTCTTTCAGAACTACAACCTGTTCTTAAATAAGACCGCTTTGCAGAATGTCACCGAAGGACTAATCATCGCCCGCAAGATGCCGAAAAAGGAAGCCGAAGCGATTGGCAAAAAGGCGTTGGACAAGGTGGGGCTTTCTGACCGGTACGATTATTATCCCAATCAGCTCTCCGGCGGCCAGCAGCAGCGCGTCGCGATTGCAAGGGCGCTGGCGACCGATCCGGAAATCATCTTTTTTGACGAACCCACGTCGGCGCTCGACCCGGAACTGATCGGCGAAGTGCTGAACGTCATGCGCCAGCTGGCGGACGAAGGGATGACCATGCTGGTCGTGACCCACGAGATGAGCTTTGCGCGAAACGTCTCGTCCAAAGTCATCTTTATGGAAAACGGAACGGTGTTGGAAACGGCGCCGTCCAAAGAATTTTTCTCCCATCCCAAGGAGGAACGCACCCGTGCATTTTTACGTACCATCAGCGCGCACAACGCGTAGCGCTGGCGGTATGATTTCACCATGAAATTGCTGGACAAAGGAGTTAAGACTATGAAAAAGCATGTAATGACCACACTGCTGGCAGGGCTGCTGGCGATCAGCATGATGAGCTTCACCGCTTGTTCCCAGTCGGAAGGCGGCACGGCCGAAGAATCCACGGCTGCAGAAGGCAACGCATCGGAAGAATCGACGGCGGAAGAAACCGAAGGCGGGGACGATCTGCTGGCTCAAATCCAGGAAAAAGGCGAAATCACCATTGCGATGGAAGGCACCTGGGCACCGTGGACCTATCACGACGAAAGCGACGAACTGGTCGGTTACGACGTGGAAGTGTCCAAACTGATCGCTGAAAAATTGGGCGTGGAACCGGTCTTCGTGGAAGGCGAATGGGACGGTCTGCTTGCCGGTTTGGATTCCGGCCGGTATGACATGATGGTCAACGGCGTGGACATTACCGAAGAACGTTCGGAAAAATATGATTTCTCCATTCCGTATGCCTACAACCACACCGCCATCATCGTCAGCGGCGACAACGATGAAATTACGTCGTTTGAAGATTTGAGCGGCAAAAATACCGCCAACACCATCTCGAGCACCTACGCTGAACTGGCGGAAAGCTACGGCGCCAACGTCACCGGTGTGGACGATTTGAACCAGACCTTTGAACTGCTCTTGAGCGGACGCATCGACGCGACCCTCAATGCGGAAGTGACCTATTACGATTACATGAAGGTGCATCCCGATACCAACATCAAAATCGCGGCACTCACCGAAGATGCAACCCATGTGGCCATTCCGTTCCGCAAAGGGGAAGAAACCGAATCCCTGCGCGCTGCGGTGGATGAAGCAATCACCGAACTCAGCGAGTCGGGACAGCTGAGCGAATTGTCGGAAAAATATTTTGGCGTCGATATTTCGCAGGCACAAAAGGAAGCGGAATAAATCAAACAATCAAACGGGATCAGAGCCGGGGGCAAAACAAAAGTTTTGTCCCCGGCTTGTTGTTTGTCAGAAAAAACAGTGCAAATGAACGGTTGCAAACAGCGGTTGCGCAGATGCAACCGCCTTTTTCTTGTCATTTTACAAAAGATGCGGTATGCTAGGGGCAGG
>CALXIC010000015.1 GCA_944388265.1 uncultured Clostridia bacterium
TTATCCGAAGAATATGGAGGCTGGTAAATATGCTTGAAAATATTAAACTGGCCTTTCAGGGCATTTGGGCGCACAAAATGCGTTCCTTCCTCACCATGCTGGGGGTCATCATCGGCATCGCCTCCATCATGACCATCGTATCCACCATCAAGGGCACCAACGAACAGACCCGCCAAAATCTCATCGGTTCGGGCAACAACGCGCTGGAGTTGGTGTACACCGTCGAAGGCGGAGATCCATCCGCCCAAACCGGCGTACAGGCGCCCATCTCCTTCCCAAAGAATTTGATGGAAAGCATTGAAGATCTCTCCGTCATCAAAAGCTGCGCGCCCTATTACAGCATGCAGACCCAGTCCTACGGCGAATCGGTGTACTACGGCAACACCAATTTGCAGGGGTATCTGATCGGCACCACCAACGATTACCTCTCGGTATTCGGCTATCAGGTACAGCGCGGCCGTGCATTTGTGGATCGGGATTTTGACAACCACCAAAAAGTCGCCCTCATCGACGAGTCGGCGGCAAGCGCGCTCTTCGGCATCCAAGACCCGGTGGGAAAGGTGCTGGAAATCTACGGCGAACCGTTTGAAGTGGTGGGTGTGCTGCAGGAAACCGCCAAACGGGAGCTGAAATTCAACAGCGCCGAAGAGTATATGGAATATCTCCAAAACGTCGGCTATCAGGATTATGGCTATTCCGGGAAGGTACTCATCCCGCAGGTAACCTGGCCGATCGTCGCCCAGTACGACGCAACGCCCAATCTCGCGATCTCCGCCCGCTCCACCGACGACATGGTCGCGGCGGGACGGCAAAGCCTCAACCTCTTAAACGAGGAATTCGGGCTTTCGGAGGGCGCGCAGTACACCTGTGACAAGATCAAAGCGATCAGCGACAGCTTAAACCTCACCAAAAACACGACCCAGACTCAGCTGTTGTGGGTGGCATGCATTTCCCTGCTCGTCGGCGGGATCGGCGTCATGAACATCATGCTCGTTTCGGTGACGGAACGCACCCGCGAAATCGGCCTGAAAAAAGCCATCGGCGCGAAGAAGGCGCGCATCCTCGGACAGTTTTTGACCGAGGCCGCGGTGCTCACCTGCCTGGGCGGGCTGCTCGGCGTGGTGACGGGCATCGTCTTAGCACGAGTCGTCTCCTCCTTCAGCGGCGCACCGGTTGCCATCAGCGTGCCCTATTCGGCCGCCGCGGTGCTGCTGTCCATCCTAATCGGCGTCGTCTCCGGTTTGGTTCCGGCGATGAAAGCCGCCAACCTAAACCCCATCAATGCGTTGCAGCAGGAATAAAGAAAACGTGCGGATACCAAGTATCCGCACGTTTTTATTTTGCTTATTTTTCCTCGTTTGCCGGATGAAGTTTCGCGTAGGTCTTTAACACCATGATCTGCGTTTTGGAATCGCAGATTTCATTTTTTAACACCAGATCCACCAGCGTTTTCAGCGGCATTTTTTCCACATCCAAAAACTCATCCGCATCCAGATGCTGACGAGACGGATGCAGATCGGTTGCCAGATAAAGATGAATCACCTCATCGGTATAAGCCACCGTCGGGTAACAATAGCCGAGACTTTCGTAGCGGTTGGCAATCAGCCCGCATTCTTCCTCCAGTTCGCGTTTGCCGCAGGTCAGGGGATCTTCGCCGGGATTTAATTTGCCCGCCGGGATTTCAAGCAGCATGCGGTGATAGGGATACCGAAACTGCCGCACGACGTAAACCTCTTCGTTTTCGGTCAACGCCAGCACCGACACCCCGCCGGAATGATGCACCCATTCACGGGAAGCGAATTCGCCGTTTTCCAGACGGACGTCGTCGCGGTACAAATCCAAAATGCGGCCGTGATAAATCGCCTCGCTGGCGACGGTTTCTTCAAAATGATCCATCACAGTTCCTTCTTTCTTCCCGCCGCAAAAGAGCAGGTGTTGTTCCAAAAAATTATGACATATCCGCCGGGAAATTGCAATAGATTATAGGGAGGAAATCATAAAAAGGAGTGAACCGATGGAGTTTTACCGCACACCGCCCACGGCGGGGACGGTGCAGCAGATGATCCGTACGCTCAAAAAGCGTTATCCCTTTCTGCACAGCTTTACGGCGGGAAAAAGCGTGCAGGGGAGAAAGCTGACGGCGCTGACGCTGGGAAATCTGCACGACGTTAATTTGATGGTGGGCGGCGTACACGCGCAGGAATGGATCACCACCCTGCTGCTCTTTCGCTTAATCGAAGCGCTTTGCAAGGCCATCGAAAAAGAACGTCTCTTTTGCCAGATCAACGTCAGCCAGACGCTGCTGCGCCGAGGACTCTTGGTGCTGCCGCTGCTCAATCCCGACGGCATGGAAATCGCCATGGGGCGCGCAGAGCCGGTGCGCGAATACCGCGGCGAACCGCTCGAACAATGCCGCCGGCGCTGGAACGCCAATGCGCACGGGGTGGACTTAAACCACAATTTTGACGCCGGGTTTGCGCTCTGCCGCGCGGCGGAACGCCGGGCGGGTATTTGCTCCCCCGGGCCGCGCCAGTTCGGCGGGCTTTACCCCGAAAGCGAACCCGAAACCCGCGCCCTTGTGCACCTCTGCCGCGGTTTTTCGGTGCACAGCGCCTACGCCTTCCACGCACAGGGAGAGGAAATCTATTACCGCTACGGCACCAACACCCCCGAAATCTCGTATTATATGGCACAACTTCTGGCGCATTTGTCCGGCTACCGCGCCGCCGACCCAACGGGGCTGGCCTCCCACGCTGGATTCAAAGACTGGTTTTTGGAAGCCTTCGGCCGTCCCGCCTTTACCATCGAAGTGGGGCGCGGCGAAAATCCGCTGCCGCTGGAGGATTTGGACGGTATCTGGGACGGCTTAAAGGAAGCCCTCGCCACCATGACACTGCTTTGACCCCTTCCCCGGAGAATGATCTTCTCCGGGGAATTTTGCTGTTTTTTCCACATCGATTCCCAAAAATGTGCAAAACTTTCTTGACAGCCTATACCCCCATGGGTATAATGTACGTATACCCCCATAGGTATCAAAAGGGAGGCTTTGTGATGAATAAACTGACGGAAACACTCGAACATTTATTGGAACTGGGCGGGGTGAAAAAAGACATCGTGCTGCTCGTCCTGTCCGGATTGGCGCTGCTTTGCAGCATTTTGGGCTTTTCGCCGCTGCCGTTTGATCTGGCATGGGTGGCGATCGTCCTTTGCGGCATTCCGATTATTTTGGAAGCCTTCATCGGGCTGGTCACCGCGTTTGACATCAAGGCGGACGTACTGGTGTCGATGGCGCTGATCGCCTCGGTGCTGATCGGCGAAAACTTTGCGGCGGGCGAAGTCGCCTTTATCATGCAGCTGGGCGCATTGCTCGAAGATTTGACCGTCGCGAGAGCTCGCGCCGGCATCGAAAAGCTGGTTCACCTGACCCCGCAGACGGCAAGACGCATCGTCGCGGGCAAAGAAGAGATCATCTCCGCCGAACAGGTGCAGGTGGGTGATCTGCTGCGCGTACTGCCGGGCGAGACGGTGCCGGTGGACGGCGTGATCTGTGCGGGACAAACCTCCGTCAATCAGGCGGTCATGACGGGCGAATCCCTGCCGGTGGACAA
>CALXIC010000016.1 GCA_944388265.1 uncultured Clostridia bacterium
CGTAACTTTCTCCCTTGCAAGTTATAACAAGATTTACGCTCACCTGTACAACACTTTGCAATGGATGCAAGGAGAAGAGGAAGGATGAACGCTATGACAGAACAACAAGACCGCGCAGCGGTCTACACCAACCGGGAACTTAGCTGGCTTCAGTTCAATGAACGCGTACTGGAAGAATCGGAAGACAAGGAAGTGCCGCTGTTTGAGCGGCTGAAATTCATCTCGATTTTCCAAAGCAACCTCGACGAATTTTTCATGGTGCGTGTCGGGAGCCTGTTTGACCAGACGCTTTTAAACGAAGTGGTTTACGATTCCAAAACCGGCATGACGGCGGAAGAACAGCTTTCCGCCATCTTCCGCGGGGTGCGCGGTCTGATTCCGCGCAAGGAAGCGTCGTACCGCAAGGTGCTCGCTCACCTGAAAGAAAAGAACGTCGAACAGATCAACCTCGATCAGCTCACGCCGGAGGAAGAGGATTATTTCAAATGCTATTTTGAAAACGAAATCCTCCCGCTGATTTCTCCGCAGGTGATTGAAAAACGCCATCCGTTCCCCTTCCTGAAAAATAAAGAAATTTACGTCGGCGTGCAGCTTCTGACCAAAAACAACGGCACGAAGCTTGGCATCATTCCGGCGTCGGGCTATTTCAAACGGGTCATCTACCTGCCGTCGAAAGACAAGGTGCGCTTCTTGCTGGTGGAAGATTTGATTTTGCGCTATGCCGATCAGGTCTTTTCCAAACAGCAGGTGGTGGACAAGACGATTTTCCGCATCACCCGCAACGCCGACATCGACGTCGACGATCAGGTGGTGGACGTCGATTTCGACTACCGCGACGCGATGGAAGAACTGCTGCGCAAACGCCGCAAACTGGCGCCGGTGCGCCTGGAACTGAACCACTCGGTGCGGGTGGAACTCTTGCAGTATTTCTGCCAAAAGCTGTCGCTTTCGGAAGATCAGGTATTTGTGGATACCTGCCCGCTCGATTTGTCGTTTGTGTTCGGGCTGGCGGATAAAATTTCGGCGCAGAAAAAACTCTTTTACGCGCCCCTCACCCCGCAGATTTCCGGTCAGATTGACGAAACCCGTTCGATGATGGAACAGATTGCTGAAAAGGATTTGCTGTTCCACTATCCGTACAATTCCATCCGTCCGTTTATCAAACTGCTAAACGAAGCGGCGCACGATCCGGAAGTGTTCTCCATCCGCATCACCCTCTACCGCGTGGCGAAAAACTCGCAGGTGGTGAGTGCACTCATCGCTGCCGCCGAAGCGGGCAAGGAAGTCAACGTCGTCGTCGAACTGCGCGCGCGTTTTGACGAGGAGAACAACATCGACTGGTCGAAACGTCTGGAAGAAGCGGGCTGCAACGTCATTTACGGGCTGCCGGGCTACAAAGTACATTCCAAGCTGCTGCTCATCGCCCGCCGTCACGGCAGCGAAGTGCAGTATTTCACCCAGATCGGCACCGGCAACTACAACGAAAAAACGTCCACCCTGTACACCGACCTGTCGATGATGACCGCCAATCCCGAAATCGGCGCGAATGCGTCGGCGGTGTTCAACAGCCTCTTTATGGGCAACTTCACCGAAACGAGCACCCACCTTTTGGTGGCGCCGAAGTGCTTCAAACCGCCGGTCATCCATCTGATCGACCAGGAAATCGCGATTGCGAAATCCGGCAACCCGGCGCAGATTCTTTTGAAGATGAACTCCGTCACCGACAAAGAGCTCATCGACAAGCTCATCGAAGCGTCGCAGGCGGGGGTGAACATCACGATGGTGGTGCGCGGCATTTGCTGCTTTAAACCGCAGGTGCCGGGCTTTACCGAAAATATCCGCATCTTCAGCGTCGTTGGGCGCTATCTGGAACACTCCAGAATTCTGGTGTTTGGCTTGGGCGACCGCCAGAAGATTTACATCTCTTCCGCCGACTTTATGACCCGCAACACCGAACGCCGCGTGGAAGTCGCAGCGCCGGTGACGGACGAATCCCTCAAGCGCAAGGTGCTGGAAGTGATGGATGTCCTTCTTTCCGACAACACCAAACTGCGCGAACAGCAGGCGGACGGCACCTATGTGCATGTGAGAAACGACCTGCCGAAGGTCAACGGACAGGAAGAACTCTTTGCCCGCGCTTACCGTGAACGGGAAGCGGCGGTTGCGCAGAAGGAAGAAGAACGCGCGCTCGCACTGGCTGAAGCGCAGAAGGCGCATGCCGAAGAAGCAGCGGCAGTACCTCAAGAAGCGCCGAAAGCCGAAGCACCGGCTTCCGAAACCGAAGCGCAAAAACCGCAGGAAGAAAAACCTGCCGAACCGGAAAAACCGGCGGACCCGCTGTTTACGCCGACCGAACCGGAAAACAGTAAACCCCTCATCCCTGAAGACAAGAAAATTCCTCATACAACAGAAACCCAAAAGGAAGAGGTGTCCAAAGCGCCCGAAAAACCCAAAGGCTTTTTTGCGAGACTTCTTTCGCTTTTCCGTTAATTTGTAAAGGAGGAATGTGCACTTGCAGCAGTTGAAGCAAACCAAATCATCCACCATTCAGTATGGACCGCGTTTTTTACAGCTTGCCGCTCCGCTTCTGCGGGACGCGCGGGTGCGGCGCATGAAACAGTTCCCGCATCACCGCAACCTGACTTGTTACGATCATAGTTTGGCGGTAGCGTATTACAGCATGGTTTGGTCTGCACGGCTGGGGCTTTGCCGTGACCGGCGCAGTCTGATCCGTGGGGCGCTGCTTCACGACTATTTTCTGTACGACTGGCACGTGCCGGGCAGCTGTGAGGGGCTGCACGGATTTTCGCACGCCGCTTGTGCGCTGCAAAATGCCGCCGCAGATTTTCCCCTAAACCGTCTGGAACGGGAGATTATCCGCCGTCACATGTTTCCATTGAATCTCATGCGGCCGCCGCGCCACATGGAGACGGCAATGGTTTGTGTGGTGGATAAGGTGTGTGCCGTGTATGAAGGGTTGTGCACCAATCCGCATCGGAAATTATTGGCCTATTGCGACAATCACTTGAATTGACGCGAAAAAGCGCATCCGGATATTCCGGATGCGCTTTTTTTATCCCTGTTTTGCGGCATATGTGCGGTGCCAGAAAAACCAGGCAATCGCCGTGACCCCTTCGGTGAGCGGATAGGCAAGCCAGATGCCGGTCATGCCAAAGAGGAACGAGCACACGATGGCCATCGGGATGAGCAGCAAAAATCCGCGTAAGAGCGACAAAAGCTGTGCGGGGAACGGATGCTCGACCGACGGGAAATAGACCGACAAGACGGTATTGTATCCGACAAACAGGTTGGAGAGAAAATAGAGCCGAATGCCGTCGATCGCAATCTGTTGCAATGTATCTTGCTGTTCGCGGTTAAAGACGGCGGCAATGGGATCGGCAAACCAAAAGAGCAGCAGATAGAGCGCCACGGATAGGATGGCGACGGTAACGATGGCATAACGGTAGTAGATGGTGACATCCGTCCAGCGTCTTTTCCCGTAGGCACTGCTCAACAGCGGCTGTACGCCCTGCGACAGACCGGTATAGATCGCGGTGATGACGAGGGAAAGGTTTGCGACCACGCCGTAGGCCGCAACACCGGTGGTGCCTTCCAGCCGCAGGATCAGCCAGTTGAAGAGCACCATCGTGATCCCTGCCGCCAGCTGTCCGATGAGGGAAGGAAACCCCAGCCGCAGATCGTCGCGGATGATGTCATGCAACAAGCGGGTACGGACACAGCGAAAATTGCTTTTGCCGCGCAGCAGGTGGGGCGTCATCATCAAAACGCCGATGAGGGCGGAAAGTCCGGTGGCAAAGACCGCGCCGAAAATCCCCAATTTCAGCGGGAACATGAAAATATAGTCCAGGACAATGTTGGAAAAACTGCTGCCCAGCATGGCGGCAGCACTCAGGCTTGGCGCCCCGTCGTTTCGGACAAAGCAAAGGAGCAGATCGTTTAACAGAAATGCCGGGGCAAACAGCAAGAGCCACCGCAGATAGGTGACGGTCATCTCCAGCGTTTCCCCGCTGGCTCCCAGCATCTTTGCCAGCGGCGTCGGACAGCAAAGACCAACGAGCATAAACAACATGCTGGCGGCAAGGACGAGATAGAGCGTGTTGGTGAAAATGCGGCCGCTTTCGCGCAGATCGTTTGACGTTTTGCGGATGGCAAACTTGGTTGCACCGCCCATCCCAAACCACAAGCCTGCGCCGTGAATGAGATTGTAGACGGGAATGGCAAGATTGAGTGCCGCCAGACCATTGGTACCCAGCGCCTGCGCGACAAAGAAGGTATCCGCTAAAATATAGCAGGAAACCCCCACCGTGCCCAAAACACTCAAAGAGCAGTAATGCAAAAACTTTTGTGCGTATGACCGATTCATAACATCCTCCCAGAAAAAAAGAGCGCCAGACTTCCTGTCTGCGATGGCCTATCGACAGGAAATCTGGCGCTCTAGCTCTTTACCCGGCGGCAAAGAGGCGCTTACTATTCAAACAACAGTAGTATACCACAAATGGGAGGAAAAAATCAAGACCGGCTGTCCGATGCTTGAAGTGCCATGCTGAAACCGCATTTCTCCAGTTAATCGGAAATGCGGTAGAGCTCTTTCGCGTTTCCGTACAAAATATTTTTTGCAAGCTCCAACGCATAGGGCATGGAATAAAAACCCTCCTCGATTTTTTGAGAGAACACCTTTGCCAAAACATGGCGGATGGCCAAGAGGGCGCCGTAACTTTCTTGCGCGGTCCAGGTATCGCATCCCCAGCAGATTCTGCGGTTTCCGGCGATGTCCAGCAGCTGGGGCAGGAACTGTTCGGCGGAGGAGGTGGACAACAGCGGAAGCCAGCACAAATCGGGATAGACGTTTTGGAAATTATGCGCTAACGCCAAAATATCTTCCATCCACGGATAGGACCCGTGGAACAGAACAAAGCGCGTCTTAGGATTTCGCTGAATTAATGTCAGCAGACCAATGGCTCTGGTTTCCTGCAAACAGCCCAATCCGGTGTGAATTTGTACCGGCATATCCAGTTCGGCCGCGATTTTGCAGATGCGGTCGATGGTGGTATCTTGAAAGGCGCGAATCGTTTCCGGCGATTGGATTCTTTTTTGAATGGCAAGATCGGCAAGCCCTTCATCAAAAACTTCAAAGTTTAAATCCCGTTCGTATGCAATCGCCAATTTCAGCGAATGGCAATGCATTTCCTTTTTTCTCGCTGCAATGGATGCCCGAACCTTTTCCACATAGTCCTCAAAAGAACTTGCCGCGGGAACGGACAGATAGTCATAAGGGCAGTTTTCGTTTTGATCCGTGCCGTGTTTATCGTATCCGTGCAGGAACATGTCCACTCGATAGGTTGGAAGCATGACGGAATAGCCGTGGTTGTTTCCGGGGTCCTTATAATCGTCGAGAATGATGTTTTGATAATGACAAATTTGCTGGAGAATCTGCAGCTGATCCGAGCCAGTTGTTTCATAGGTGGTTTGGATTCGCTTTGCAATGACGGGATAGTTTTCCTCGTTGAGCGGCGTGCCGTTGCCATAGAGATTGCCGTATGCCTGTAACAGCCAGTAAGCATAGGACGTACATCCCATCGTCTGGAAAAATCGAGCAGGATCGTCTTCGATGGTGCTCATGTCATAATTCCAGCCGCAGTACGTCGCAGACAGCAACTCCCGCAACGAAACAGCGGATTGTTTGTCGTCGACCACGTTGTGACAATGCGTGTTGATGACTGGAACTTCTTCCAGCGCGCGGGAGATTTCTTCATAATACTTCATGTTCATTCTCCGTTTCATCCAGTGACCGCATGGATTCCCGATTGGATTTTTTGAAAAGCATGGAGGATGGAAAACGTTCTCATCCGCCGATTTCACGCATCGAATGATGCTCGGTGATGCCGCCCGGCGTATCAAAGCAGTGCTGCGCCGGTTTTTGAAAGATGGCGTTTCGCATGACGTTTGTCAGCATGGCTTCGTCTTGCAAATAAGGGCGCAGATCAGCGCCGTTTCCGTAGCACAGACAGGGCTTCAAGATTCCCGAAGCGGTGACGCGCACCCGGTTACAGCCGGCGCAAAACCGGTGGCTGAGCGCGTCGATCACCCCAAACATCTGTCCGGTGTTGGTGACAAAATAGCGCGCCGGGCCGTTTCCCAACGAAGCCTTCACCGGTTTGGGGTCCAGGTTTGCGTCCGTTAAGAGTTTCATCAGATCGGCGGTATGGGGCGCTTTTTGCGGGATGCCGCCGATGGGCATCCATTCGATGAAGCGAAGCAGCACCTGTTCTCTGGAAGCGAGGGACAAAAGCGCCAGCACGTCGGTGGAGGGCAGCAGCACGGCGTTTAGTTTGACCAAAAGCCCTGCTTCTTTGGCGGCGCGAATCCCCGCAAGGGTTTGGCGAAAGCTTCCCGGCACACCGGTGAGTGCGTCGCAGGCGGCTTCGTCTGCGGCATCCAGACTGATGTTGATGCGGGAAATCCCCGCATGCGCCAGCTTCGCTGCCTGCCCGGCGAGCAAGGTGCCGTTGGTGGTCACCGACAGGGTTTCCAGCCCCGGAATGGCGCGGAGCGTTTGCACGAGCGATAAAAAATGGGGACGGGTGAGCGGTTCGCCGCCGGTGAGGCGCAGATGCCGCACCCCGAGTGTTGCCGCCGCGCGCACCACGCGCACCAGATCGTCATCCGACAAGGCGGGCGGCGCATCACCGAGCGGGGTGGGGCGGCAGTACGGACAGCGCAGGTTGCACGCTGTGGTCACCGACAGCCGAAGGTAATCGATCGTTCGTCCCAGCTGATCCGTCATGATTTGCTCCTCTCCCAATCCTCATAGGTATCAATGTCCAACAATTCGTATGATTCGACGGGTACGGTGCGTACCGCGTCCAAATGCGCCAAAAGCACCCGTTTGCCCCCTCTGTCGCCCGAAAGCGCCAATAGTTCCGGAAAATATTGGCGCGGGAAAAAGACGGGATTTCCGATCACGTCGCCCGCCTTTGGCGCGACGATCTTTCCCGTCGATTCGGCAAGCTCCTTCATCCGTAGGAGCGACGCGGGCTTGAGATAAGGCTGGTCGCATACCAGAAAACAGAGGTAATCGGCCGTGGGATGGGCGGCAATCCCCAACCGGATGGAATGGGAAATGCCCTGTTCGGGATGGGGATTGAAAATTGCCTCCACGCCCCATCCGGCGCACTGTTTGAAAAGCTCCGGATGGGCGGTGACCATCGTCACCCGGTCGCCGAACGCTTCTTTGGCAAGCATGGCGGCGTGCTCCGCAAGGGGCACGCCGTTTACCGGGACCAGCAGTTTGTTTTGGGTTCCAAAGCGCCGGCTTGCCCCGGACGCCAATAAAATCGCATTACCGTTCATCGCGGTGCAAAAGTCCCAGCGCAATCTGTTCCGCCTTGATGGGCAGATCATAGAAACGAAGTCCGGTGGCGTTGTAGATGGCGTTGGTCAGCGCCGGAGCGGGCGTATTGATGACCACTTCGCCGATGGATTTCGCGCCGTAGGGGCCTTCCGGTTCGTAACTGCTTTCAAAGACGACTTCCAGATCGCCGCAGTCGAGGCGGGTGGGGATTTTATACTGCATGAAGCTGTTGTTTCTCAGTTTCCCCTTGTCGGTAAACTGCACGTCTTCGAAGAGGGTCATGCCGATGCCCTGCACCAAGCCGCCCTCGGTCTGTCCGCGGGCAATGTTGGGATTGAGTACGGTGCCGCAGTCGACCGCCGCTTTGTACTGCAAAATTTCCACCTTGCCGGTTTCGGGATCGACTTCGATTTCCACCGCGCCCGCCATGAAGGGCGGCGGGGAGACGGGCGATACCCGCGACACGCTTGCCGACAGCATCCGTCCGCTGAATCCGCCGAGGGAGTGCACCCCCAGTTCGCGCAGCGTCATGCTGTGCAGACCCGATTCGTCCGAGAAGGTTTTGCCGTCAAAGAGCACGTCCGCTTCGTCGATGCCAAGGCATCCGGCGGCGGCATGGATCATCTTTTTGCGCAGTTCCATCGCCGTTTCGTAGGCGGCGCGTCCCGTCAGGTAAGCGGTACTCGATGCGTAGGAGCCGCTGTCGTAGGGGGAAGCGTCGGTATCTACGCCGAAAACGGCGATGTCGTCGAGTTCGCATTCCAGCGCTTCCGCCGCGACCTGTGCCAGCGTGGTATCGCTGCCGGTGCCCATGTCCGCCGAGCCGACGAGCATGTGGTAATTGCCGTCTTCATTCAGACGCAGTTCGACGGCCGCTTCGTCCACCTGCGAAATGCTCGATCCCTGCATCGCCAGCGCAACGCCGACGGCGCGGATCTTGCCGTTTTCCATCCGTTTGGCGGGATATTTTTCGTCCCAGCCGATGAGTTCGCACACCCGGTCGAGGCAGCGGTCGAGGGCGTTGCTCTGGCAAAGTTCGCCGTAATAGGCGGGCATGATCTGTCCTTCGCGCACCATATTCATTTTGCGGAAGGTGATGGGGTCAAAACCGGCCTGCTCTGCCAGTTCGCTGATCGCACATTCCACGGCGTATTCGCCCTGAGTGGCGCCGTATCCGCGGTAAGCGCCGGTGCCCATGGTATTGGAATAGACCACGTCGTAATCAAAGCGGTAGGCTTTCGGCGTACCGTAGAGGGAAAGTCCCTTGTGGCCGGACAAACCGACGGTGGTGGGGCTGTGTTCGGCGTAAGCGCCCCCATTCGAGAGGGTGTACATCGACATGGCTTTGAGGATGCCGTCGTCGCCGCAGCCGAGTTTGACCGTCACGCTCATTTCATGGCGGGGACTGCCGTTGGTCATGCTTTCTTCGCGGGTGTAGATGATTTCCGCCGGGCGTCCCGTCAAATGGGTGACGACCGCCGGGAACATTTCACACACCACCGACTGTTTTGCGCCGAAACCGCCGCCGATGCGCGGTTTGATGACGCGGATGTCCGATTTTTTGAGTTTGAGCGCGTTGGAGAGCACCCGGCGCACATGGAACGGCACCTGCGTCGAGGAGACGCACACCAGCCGTCCGTACAGATCGTGGTAACAGTAGGCGCGGAAGGTTTCCATCATCGCCTGGCTCACCGCGCGGACATGATAGGTGTGTTCCACGATGTGGGTGCATTCTTTGAACTGGGCTTCCACGTCGCCGTGTTCAAAATGTTCGGTCGTGATGAGGTTTCGTTTCTGATCGCAGTTAATGGAGGGGACGAGCACTTGGTAATCGTCCTCCGGATGCACCACGACGGGATGATCGAGCGCTTTGGTGTAATCGAGCACCGGCTCGAGCTCTTCATAGGTCACTTTGATGAGCTTCATCGCCCGGTCGACCGCTTCTTCGGTTTCACCGGCAACAATCGCCACCGGGTCGCCGACACAGCGCAGCCGCTGGTCCAAAATGGCGTGGTCGTAGGGGGAAAGCTCCGGATAGGTTTGTCCCGCGAGGGTGAAGCGGGTGCGGGGAACATCTTCCCATCCCAAAATGCACACGATGCCCGGTACTTTCAAAGCAATGTCCTTTTTGATTTCTTTGACAAGCGCATGGGCATGAGGGCTGCGCAGCAGCTTGACCACCAGACAGCCGTTTGGTTTGAGGTCATCGGTGTAGACCGGTTTGCCGGTCACCAGCTGCATGGCGTCCTTTTTTCGATAGGCTTTTCCGACTACCTTCATTTCATTCCCTCCTGTCGTGCGGCGAGATAGCGGCGGATGGCGCGCAGATGTCCGGCGTAGCCGGTGCAGCGGCAGAGATTGCCTTCCAGATATTCCTTAATCTGCCGGTCGGTCCAGGTGTAAACGTCCGGTTCTTCCTTCATGGCGAGCACGTTCATGATAAAGCCCGGATTGCAGAACCCGCACTGTTCCGCCCCTTCGTCCGCCATAAAGCCGCCGAATTCGATGGCTTCTTCCTGCAAGCCTTCGAGCGTGGTGACGGTTTTTTTGTCCGCACGCACGGCAAGCATCGCGCAGGAAAGGGTGGGTTTTCCGTCGACGTGGACGGTGCACAGTCCGCAGTTGGTGGTTTCACAGCCGCATTTGACGCTGAGGCACCCTTTTTGGCGCAGCCAGTCGTACAGCAAGAGATCGGGCGCAACGTCGTCGGTGATGCGCTTGCCGTTGAGTGTTACGGTAATAGTCATCGTGTTTCCTCCATCAGTTGGCCGATGGCCCGGCGCACAAAGACGCGGGTCAGATGACGGCGGTATTCTTCGCTGCCGCGCATGTTGCTGTCAAAGGACAGCGTTTCGTCGGCATGTGCCACAAACGCGGCGATTTCTTCCGCGGTGGGTGCATAGGGAAGGGTGTTTTCGATGCGTTTGGCAATCGACGGACGGGCGCCGATGGCAAACACCCAGCCGCTTTCCTGCCGCGACACGGCGCAGGTCAGCACCGGGAAATCCGTTTCGGTGATGCGCTGGCTCTGGTAGCAGACCTTGCAGGGCGTTTTTTTGAGGTGGACGGCGACGAGCACGTCGCGGTCAGGTTTTTGCGCCAAAAAGGTTTCAATCGGCACTTCGCCGGCATGATAAAGCTCTACCGTGCAGTCGAGCGCCAAAAAGATGGTCGCAACATCGGAAAAGCCGTAGCGGCCGAACAGGCTGCCGCCGACGGTTGCCATATGGCGAAACTGGGTGCCGACGATGTGGCGCACCGCCTCCAAAAACGCGTCGCCGTAGTAGGTGCGGAGTGTTTCGTTGGTTTCCAGTTCGCGCAGCGGCACCATCGCGCCGATGACAAGTTCATTTTCGGTTTCTTTGATGCCGTCCAGCCCCAAGGCGGACAGATCAATCAAGGTGGAGTAGCGGCGTTTTCCGGTGCGCATCCACAGCATGCCGCCCAAAATACCGGCTGTTTTTTTCTGATTGAGTTGATAAGCCTCTTCCAGGCTTTTGGCTACCACATAATTTCCAGCAGTAAACAACTCAAATCCTCCTTTCATGGATGTGGTCAGGACACACAAAAAAACACACGGTCACCCAAAAGAGCGGCCGTGTGTTTTCTCGTCCAAACTAAATTAGTTCGACGGAGCACCTACCGGACAAACACCGGCGCATGCGCCACATTCGATGCAGGTATCTGCGTCGATTACATATTTGCCATCACCTTCAGAGATCGCGCTAACCGGACATTCAGCAGCACAAGCCCCACACATGATGCAATCGTCAGAAATAACATATGCCATGGATGATCCACCTCCTTCATTCGATAGCCTTATTTTAGCACAATTACGGGGTAAAATGCAACTCATTTTTGCACTTTTAACAAAAAAACAGGATTTATTTTCGGCGCGAGGAGCGGCGCTGCTGTTTTTGCGGCTCTTTATCCGAAGCAGGCTTGTCCGCTTTTTTGGCCGGTTCCTTCGCGTGCGCTTTCGGCGCGGATTCCTCCGGGTTTTCCCGGCGGTTTTTGTGCAGCACTTCGACCTCATTGCGCGAGAAATGATGCGCGGCGGCGTCGGGATGATCGTCCAAGCGCACCGACAAGCTGCCCGACAGGAGGTTCGAGTCCACCACAACCCCTTTGCCTTCCGGTGTTTTGACGTAGGCGCCGATTTTCGGTGTGATCGAGGCCAGTTCCTGATAAGCTTCCTCTTCGTATTTCAGACAGCACATCAGCCGTCCGCAGGTGCCGGAAATTTTGGTGCGGTTGAGCGACAGGGTTTGATCCTTCGCCATTTTAATGGATACCGGCTGAAAATCACCCAAAAAGGTGTGACAGCAAAACGGTCTTCCGCAAATGCCCAAGCCGCCCAGCATTTGGCTTCGTCCCGCACGCCGATCTGGCGCAGTTCGATGCGGGTTTTAAACACCGAGGCGAGGTCTTTGACCAGTTCGCGGAAATCCACCCGCCCGTCGGCGGTGAAATAAAAGAGGATCTTGTTGCCGTCGAAGGTGTATTCCACCTCGACGAGCTTCATCTCCAGGTGATGCTTTTGAATGCGCGCCTGGCAGATGGCGAAAGCCTCTTCTTCTTTTTTCTTGTTTTGTTCCAGCGTCTGCAAATCGTGGCGGTTTGCCATGCGGATGACGGGTTTGAGGGGGGAGACCACCTCCTCGTCCTCCACCATGCGGTTTTCGATCGCGACTTCGCCGCATTCAATGCCGCGCGCCGTTTCCACGATGACGCGGTCGCCCTGTTTGGTAGCATTGCCGTTGGGCGTAAAATAATACACTTTGCCGGCGTCCTTAAAGCGGACGCCAATGATTTCGGTCATAGTACATCCTTTTCTTGTTATAAAATTACGCTTGCACCCGACGGCTGATTTCAGCCGCCAAATAGCAAAGCACGAGCTGAAAATTGGCGTTGGTTGCAAAAAGCTGGCGGCTTTCTTCCAAAAAGGAAATCAGCTCCAGCAGTTGTTTTTGCGTCAAACGATCCAGTACCAGGGATGGCGGCAATTTCGTCTGAACCCCTGCGCGGGCGCGCAGAGAAAGCCGCAGCGCTTCGAGCGTCTGTTCCAAAAAGGCCGAAACCGCCTTTTTGTCCCGCTCAAAGGAGGAAAAGAGTTTTAAAAGTGCGTAATCGCTCTTGGCGTTGACCGCCTTGCAAAAATCTTCGACCCGTTTTTGATTTTCCGAAAAGATGGGATCGGACAAAAAACGAACGGCAAGCCCCGGATTGCCGTTTGCAAACAACAAAGCGCCTTCGCGCTGCTCTTTGGGCAAATCGGGAAAGCGCTCGGTCAAAAACGCTTCCATCTGTGCGTCGGTCAATGGATAAAGCTGGATGGGCACGACGCGGGAGCGCACCGTGTCCGCGAGCTCGTCGGGATTGGGGGCGGTCAGGAGAAACACCACGTGTTTTGAGGGTTCTTCGAGCGTTTTTAACAGCGCGTTAAACGCACTGTCGTTCATCCGCTCCATATGGGGGATGATGTAGATTTTATAGTCGCTCTCATTCGGCAAGATGGCGCAGTCGCGGCGCAGATCGCGCACAAAACCGACCGAAAGCATGCCGCTTTTGGTTTCTTCCTCCCAAATCTGCACGTCCGGATGGGTGCCGGCTGTAATCTTGCGGCAGGCGCTGCACACCCCGCAGGGTTTGGTTTCCCCCTTGCAGAGAATCAGCTTCGCAAACCAGCGTGCAAAGGTTTTTTTGCCCAATCCGTCGGCTCCGCAAAATAAATAAGCATGACCAAAACGCCCGCTTTGAGCGAGCGTTTTGATCTGCGATTGAGCCGAAGAATTTCCGTAAAGGGTCATCGATCAAACTTTTTCAAAGTGTTCGACGTTGGTGACAAAGATCGTCGCACCCCCGATGGTCACTTCCACCGGGAAGAGAGAATAGGAACCAAGGCTGTATGTATCGGCCGACGGGACCATTTGTTTTCTCTTTTTGCTGTTTTGTTTGATGATGTCGATGGCCTGCGGGACTTTTTCATCATCGGTACAGATCATGAAGGTGGTGTTGCCGGACATCAAAAAACCGCCGGTGGACGCGAGCTTCGTCGCAAAAAATCCATTTTTGGTCAGCTGTCTGGAAACAACCGAGCTGTCATCGTCGCTGACGATTGCATAAATCAGTTTCATGTAAAAGTACCTCCCTGTACTTGATACTCCTATTTTACCACGTTTGAAAGAAAAATGCCACTCTTTTTCAAAATTTTTTGTGCAGTTGGGCGGTTTATCGGCGGCGCGGTTGCAATCATCCGGTGCCTGGCGTTATAATGAATACAAAAACAGTCTGAAACACGAAAAAGATAATAAATGAGGAATGATTATGCAGAAATATACGGGAAGAATCACAAGATGGGCAGTTATTGCGGCGATTGTGGTGTTATTGGTGCTGGTGTCGTTTGCATCGGGCTGGATTTTTGCCGGAGAGAAGAAACATTCGGCAAAAGAGGAAGAAGCGTTAACTTCGCAGACGGAATCGGCGGTAGAATCTGAAGCAGAATCCGTGGTGGAGTCTCAGGCGGAATCCCAGCCGGAGGAATCTGAACCGGAAGAAGAGCTGCCCGATACGGTGGAGGAACTGCCGTGGAATTTGCTGTTGGTCAACCGGGATCATCCGCTGTCCGATGATTTTAAACCGGAACTTGGCACCCTTTCCAACGGGTACGAAGTGGACGCGCGCATCGTCGATGCGGCCGAAGCGATGATGCAGGGCGCGGCAGACGCCGGCTATTCGGTGTACTGCACGTCGGGTTACCGCGATTATTATTTGCAGTGGACGCTTTTGGAAAACAAAATCAGCCGGGTGACGGCTTCGACCGGGCTCGAAGGGCAGGAGGCGTTTGACGAAGCCAAAATGGTGGTGGCGCTTCCCGGTACGAGCGAACATCAAACCGGCCTTGCGATGGACTTGCTGTGCGGCAGCTATTCGTCGCTCGATGAAGGGATTGCCGATACCGAGGAAATTCAGTGGTGCGTGGAGCACTGCGCGGAATACGGGTTTATCCTGCGTTTTCCAAAGGATCAGACCGACATCACCGGCATTGTATATGAACCGTGGCATTTCCGCTATGTCGGGGTTGAAGCGGCGACGGTCATCATGGAAGAGGGCATCACCCTCGAAACCTATCTGCAAAACGTTTACGGCATCGAATGATGAAATTCCCGGTACGTTTCGTACCGGGAATTTTTGTCAGCGGCGTGCGGGAATAACTTTTGCGTTGCAGGGAATACTCCCATTATGAGAAGCGGAGGGATTTCCTATGAGCAAATGGCGCGAAGCGACGGCGGTATTTTCCATCGGTGCGGCCGGATATATGCTGCTGGAACTGTTGTGGCGCCAGCGCACCCATTGGACGATGGGTCTTGCGGGCGGTACCTGCTTAAGCATCCTGTATAATTTATACAACCGGTACCGCTCGGTACATTTTTTGCACAAATGCGTGACCGGAAGCTTGCTCATCACGGTGGTGGAGCTGTTTTGCGGGCTTTGGGTGAACCGGATGCAGCGCTGGAACGTGTGGGATTATTCGGCGCTCCCTTTTAATTTATTTGGACAGATCTGTTTGCAGTATTCGCTTTATTGGGCGGTGTTATCCGGGGTGCTCGTGAAATTCTGCGAACGGCTGAAATTTTTTCTCATGCGCCGGCGCTGACATTGCCGGGGACTTTAAAATATGGTATAATAGCTGCAAAGCAGCTATGATATCTAGATTTTAATTGCCGTTTTTCTCGCCCCTTATGGGGCAGCCGAAAAACATGGCGTGATACCATTCCGGCGTTGCCGGCATGGTATACCAATGCCGGTTCTTCCGATGATGCGGAAAACCGGTATTTTTTTGCAAACCAGTCAGGGGGCAGCAACTACGCATGATGGAACAACAACAGACAAAAAAGGAGCGCGCGCTGCTCCTTTTGGTGGACACCGGCGCCTTTGACGCCGAAGTGTCGATGAAAGAACTCGCGTCCCTCACCGAAACCGCGGGCGGCACGGTGGAGGCGACGCTCATTCAAAAACGGGAAGCGCCGGAACCGGGAACCTATCTCGGCAGCGGCCGTCTTTTGGAGACGCGCGAACTGGTCGAGCGGCTGGAGATCGATCTGGTGATTGCCGACGACGGGCTTTCCCCGTCGCAGGTGCGGCATCTGGAAGATGCGCTGGGCGTGCGGGTCATCGACCGCACCGCGCTGATTTTGGATATCTTTGCCGGACGCGCCCGCACCAGCGAAGGGAAACTGCAAGTGGAGCTGGCGCAGATCAGCTATTCGCTGCCGCGTCTGACCGGACGGGGCAAGGCGCTGTCCCGTTTGGGCGGGGGCATCGGCACCCGCGGCCCGGGGGAAAGCCAGCTCGAAACCGACCGCCGGCATCTGCGCCGCCGGATGGTGAGTCTGCGCCGGGAACTGGACGAAATGGAAAAGCGGCGCATGCTGTCTCGAAACCGCCGCAAAAAGGTCGGGGTCGAAACGGTGGCGATCGTGGGCTACACCAACGCCGGAAAATCCACGCTGATGAACCGCCTGACCGACGCCGGGGTGCTGGCGCAGGACAAACTTTTTGCCACCCTCGACCCGACGGCGCGCAAGCTTGCGCTGCCGGACGGGCGAAACGTCGTGCTGGTGGACACTGTCGGCCTCATCCGGCGGCTGCCGCACTCCCTGGTGGAGGCGTTTCACTCCACGCTTGAGGAAGCGGTGTATGCCGATGTGATTTTAAATGTGTGTGATGCGTCCGACCCGCAGTGCGCCGAACATCTGGAAGTGACGCGCGAAGTGCTGCGCGAACTGGGGTGTTTGGAAAAACCCATTTTGTCGGTGATGAACAAATGGGATCTTGTCGAAGGAAGCCCGATTTTGCCCTTTTTGGGGGATGCGGTGCGCATCAGCGCAAAAGACGGGCGCGGGATTGACGAACTGCTTTCGCGCATTGCCAAAGCACTGCCCGCCACAAGACGGCAGGTGACTGTGCTTTTGCCCTACGATCAGGGGGCGCTTGCCGCCCGTGTGCGCCGCGAAGGCGCGGTGTCGAACGAGGAATTTTTGCCCGAAGGGGTGCGCCTGACGGCGATTGTCGACCGTTTGCTCGCCGCAGAGGTACAGCAATATGTGATTCCAAGCGAAGAACTGGTCTAAATCCCATCCTTTCCGCATAGGATACCATTGATCCGGCGGGGAGGTGCAGCGATGTTCGTCTGTTCGATGAAAAAGAAGCAGTTGTTTTTGTGTATGATCGGTTTTGTGTTGTTTGCCGTAGGCGTGGCGTGGCTGGTGGGAGCCGTGTGCAAGGCGGCGCGTCCGCAGCCGCAGCCCATGACGGAAGCGGCGATGGCGGCGTACATCGAATCGTTTGGCTGGGAGGTGGAGACCATCCCAGAAGAACAAAAGGAAGTGCAGATTCCCACCGAGTGGAATGAGGTGTACGAACAATACAACGCGATTCAGCTGCGGCAGGGATTTGATCTGTCGGACGATCTGGGCAAAACGGTGCAGGTGACCACCTTTGTGGTGACCAATTATCCCGACGAGCCCGATTACGTCCGCGCGCATGTGCTGGTCTATGACGATGAGATCATCGCGGCGGACATCGCGTCCATCGAGCTGGACGGATTCATGCATGGGCTGAATGAACATGCGCCCGGAGCGCCGGATGCTTCCGGCGGCGAAATGTCCGGCACTGCGGAGGAAACCAGCGTATAAGAAAAAGCTGCTGTGCTTTGCACAGCAGCTTTTTTTGTTGTTGATACAGCATCCCAGCGGATGAGCAGGTTTGTCATTGTCAGGATTTTCGTTCATTCAGGTTTAATTCCATGCGGTAGTGGGGCAGGCGGAAGATGATCTTCTGTTCGCCCGTTTTGTGAAAGCCCAGTTTTTGATAGAAGCCGACGGCGTCGGCGCGGGCGTCGAGCACGAGGGTTTGATAACCGCACTTTTTGGAATCTTCAAAGAGGAAGGAAAAAAGCATTCTTCCCAGCCCCGATTTGCGGTAGGCTTCGAGGACGGCTACCTGTTTCACCTGTGCGACGGTGTCGGACAGGCGTTTGCGGTAAAGGGTGCCCAGAAGCTGGTCGCCGTCAAAGATGCCGAAGTGGTCGTAGGCATCCTCGCCGGTGAGGTCGTCGTCCTTGATGCTGCGGCCGATGGGGCGGCGCAGAACCAGATCGCGGATGTGAAGTTCTTCTTCATAAGCGGCAGAGCCGACAGTGATGGGTTTGATGGAAAGTTTCATAGGCACTCCTCACTGCAAGGCGTCGGCTTCCGACTGCCAGAGTGCGGCCGAAGCGTCGCTCGGCATCCGCCAGTCGCCGCGGGGCGACAGCGTGACCGATCCCACCTTCGGGCCGTCCGGCAGGCAGGAACGCTTAAACTGCTGGGCAAAGAAGCGGCGGTAAAAGTTTTTGAGCCAGCGGAGAATCGTTTCGCGGGAATACACCCCGTCAAACGCCAGCAGCGCCAGCCGGAATACCTTGGAAGGCGCATACCCAAAGCGCAGGATGTGGTAGAGGAAAAAGTCGTGCAGTTCGTAGGGGCCGACGAGTTCTTCCGTCTGCTGGGAGATGGTTTCCCCGTCGGAGGGCAGCAGTTCGGGGCTGACGGGGGTGTCGAGAATATCAAGGAGTACGTCGCGCACTTCCTTGGAATCGGTGGTGTCGGCGTAATACTGCACGATGTGGCGCACCAGCGTTTTCGGGATCGAGGAGTTGACCGCGTACATCGACATGTGGTCGCCGTTGTAGCTCGCCCAGCCCAGCGCCAATTCGGACAAGTCGCCGGTGCCGATGACCATGCCGTTTGCCTGGTTTGCCAGATCCATCAACAGCTGGGTGCGTTCGCGGGCCTGCGCGTTTTCGTAGGTGACGTCAAACACATCCTTCGGATGGTTCAAATCTTTCAGGTGCTGATTGACCGCATCGGCGATGTCCACGCATTGCAGCGTGACTCCAAGCGCCAGCGACAGCGTTTCGGCGTTGGATTTGGTGCGGCGGGTGGTACCGAAGCACGGCATCGTCACCGCCAGCACGTCGCGGCGCGGACGGCCCAGCAGGTCCATCGCGCGCACCATCACCAACAGTGCTAAACAGGAATCGAGTCCCCCGGAAATGCCGACCACGGCGGTCTGGGCATGGGTGTGTTCCAGCCGCTTTTTGAGACCGTTTGCCTGCATTGCCAAAATCTGTTCGCAGCGTTTGGCGCGGTCGCCGTGATTGTTTGGCACGAAGGGGTGCGGGTCGACCGGACGGGTGAGATGGAGTTCACGCAGCGGCAGCGAGAACCAGACGGTCTGATATTCTTCCGAAGAGGTGTTCACAAAGCTGGTGGTGCGGCGGCGTTCGTGGGCGAGCTTTAGCACGTCGAGTTCCGAGACGATCATGCCGTTTTCAAACAGCTTGGTTTCGGCAAGGACGGTGCCGTTTTCGGCAATGAAATTGGCGCCCGAAAAGACCATGTCGGTGGTGGATTCGCCGTCTCCGGCGGAGGCGTAGACGTAACCCGCCAACAGTTTTGCCGACTGCATGGCAACCAGCGCGCGGCGGTAATCCTGCTTGCCGATGGTTTCATCCCCGGCAGAGGGGTTGGCCAGCACGGTAGCGCCCGCGAGGGCATGATGGGTGGAGGGGGAATCTGCCGCCCAGAGGTCTTCGCAAAGTTCCACGCCCAAACGGAAGGCGGGCAGTTCGCGCGCGGCAAAGAGGAGTTTCGTGCCAAACGGCACATCTTGTCCAAACAGGGAAAGGGTGCGCATCTCCTGCGGCGCGGGGGTAAACTGGCGGCGTTCGTAGTATTCGCTGTACGAGGGCAGATGGGTTTTGGGGACAATGCCCAGGATGTTTCCTTCATACAGCACGGCGGCGCAGTTGTAGAGTTTATCGGTGTGCATCAGCGGCACGCCGACCACGACCACAAGCTGTTTGCCGCTGGTCGCCTTGGTGATTTCTTCCAGCGCATGCACCGCACCGTCAAGCAGCGTCTGCTGCAAAAACAGATCGGAACAGGTGTAGCCGGTGACGCAAAGTTCCGGCAGCACCAAAAGCGATGCGCCGGCTTTCGCCGCCTCATCGATGCAGGCGATGATCTGGGAAGCGTTATACGGGCAGTCGGCAACGCGGATCTTCGGCGTTGCGGCACAAACCCTTAAAAAACCGTCCTTCATGGCAGTTCTCCTTTGATTTTTTGATGGTCTTATTATAATCCACTTTACCTTCGGTTTCAATGGCTTTTTGCTTTCCCGTCTGGCAGCGGTCGGTGTTTTTTGTGTCAAAATGGACGGTTTCTCCCTGCTTTGCCCAAAGAACCATGCGAAACACTTGCTTTTTTAGTGAAAATGTGCTACAACATAAATTGGAACATTTGGATGGGAGGGAATCCTTTATGGCTTTGATTCAAGCGCACTTTTATTCCAAAGTGCTCAACATGCAGCGCACGATGAATGTCATCCTGCCGCAGCAGAAAAACGGCGTCGGCACCGCTTCGCAGGAAACGGGCAACAAGTGGCCGGTGCTCTATCTGCTACACGGCGGCTCGGACGATCACACCACCTGGCAGCGGCAGACGTCCATCGAACGGTACGCGCTCGAACACGGGATTGCCGTGGTGCTGGCGTCCACCGATCTGGGCTTTTACACCGATATGAAATACGGCTACCGCTTCTTTGAACATTTCAGCGAGGAACTGCCGCAGATTGTGGCGGAATTTTTTCCCGGCCTTTCCACCAAACGGGAAAGCACCTTTGTCGCCGGTCAGTCGATGGGGGGCTTTGGCGCGATCAAGCTGGCGCTCTTTTGTCCCGAACGGTTCGCGGCGGCGGCGTCCCTTTCCGGCATGCTCGATCCGGTGACCCGGTACGAAACCCGCGAAACCACCTATTTCAATGAAAATTACCTGCCCATCTACGGCGATACGGTGGAGGAAGTGCGCGAAAGCGTGAACGACCTGCCCTATCAAATGGAAAAGGCGCTCGAAGAAGGGCGGGAGCTTCCGAAACTTTACATGTGCTGCGGCACGGAGGATTACCTCTACGACATCAACCGCAAGTTCATCGACCGCTTCGGTAAGCGTGCGAACATTACCTATTATGAAGAACCGGGAAGCCATGAATGGGGCTTCTGGGACCGCAACATTCAGCGGGTGCTCGACTGGCTCCCGATCCCGAAGGAGGTGCGCTGAGATGGCATTGTTTCAGGTTGATTTCTTTTCCGAAGTGTTGGGGCAGTCGTCCCAGGTGACGGTGATTCTGCCGCAGAAAGATCAGGGCATCGGCATGGAGGGCAGCGAAAAGAAGGACCGTTATCCGGTGCTTTGGCTGCTGCACGGGTCGTCCGACGACCACACCACCTGGCTTCGCCGCACATCGATTGAACGGTACGTGTCCGAACTGGGGCTTGCTGTGGTGATGCCAAACGCACATCAGTCCTTTTACAACAATCTGGCGCACGGCCGCCGCTACTACGATTATTTTACCGACGAACTGCCCCGCGTGATGCGCGAATTTTTCCCGCTGTCGGACAAACGGGAGGAAAATTTTGTCTGCGGGCTGTCGATGGGCGGCTATGGGTCGCTGCGCATCGGCTTGGGCGAACCGGAAAAATACGGAGCCATCGGCTGTTTCTCGGCGGGCAACCTCGTCTACATGGATTTGAAGGAATCCAAAGTGGACGAAAATCCGATGACTCAGATGATTTTTGGTGCGAACGGCTTTTCTGCCGGTATCGGCACCGAAGCGGATCTTTATGTTTTGGCACAGCGCAATGTGCGCGAAAACCGCCCGATGCCCCGCATCTATCAGTGCTGCGGCACCGAGGATTTTCTGCTGGAGCTTTCCCGCAAGACCGCAGACTATTTTGAACAATCCCCTTACGATTTTGAATATCACGAAGGGCCCGGCATCCACGAATGG
>CALXIC010000017.1 GCA_944388265.1 uncultured Clostridia bacterium
TCGATCACGCTTCCGCCGCCGACTGCCAGCAAGAAGTCCACCTGTTCCTGTTTGCAAAGTGCAATCCCCTCGCGCTCCTTGGAAAGGCGCGGACTGGGCACTACCCCGCCCAGCAGGACATACGACAGTCCGGCAGACGTCAACTGATCGCACACGACATCCAAAAGGCCGGAGCGTTTAGCGCTCTCACCGCCGTAATGCACCAGCACCCGATGCCCGCCAAATTCACGCACCAGTGCGCCGATCTGCTGTTCGGCATCGCGGCCAAGCACCACTTTGGTCGGCGCATAAAACTGAAAATCTTTCATGACTCATTCTTCCCCGTAATAGTAATCGAGCACACGATCCGCCAATTCTTCCAGCACACCCAAATCGTAGAAGATCTGAAGCGCCGAATAGCGGTTTCGGAGTTCCTTCGCATACAACAAAATGCCGCGCATGTTTTCTCTGGTGACCCCTGCGGTCTTCGGACTGGTCAGCCCGTCGAGCGATTCGAGAAGGCTTGCGGTATCTTTCGTGCGGTCAACCAGCTGTTCGACCATGGCGCGCACAAAACCTTCGTTTGCTTCCAGTGCATCGATGCGGCGCAGCACTTCTTCCGGATCATTTTTCTTCGCGGTCTGTTCGAGTTTGATGACTTCATCCGCCGCCGACTGATAGAACCGGCGGACGTCCGCTTCCCAGCGCACCGGATCAAATGCCTTGGCATGCGCGCGGGCTTTGTCATAATCCAGATCGAGCTTCAAAAATTCTTGGTACAGCTTGCTGACGATACAGGTCGAAAGGCCGACGTTGGTTCCGTGCAGTTCGCCGTATTCCCCGCGGAAGATGGACTGCATTTCCATAAAGTGCGCCAGATGATGTTCCGACGACGATGCCGGGCGCGACGTGCCGATAAAGCTGATCGCCATACCGGAAAGCACCAAACTTTCCATCAAGTATTGCAGTGCCTGCGGATCACGTTTGGTGAGCCCCGGCACGCTGTCCACACATTTTTTCACCGAAGCGAGCACCAGATCGCACACTTCGTCACAGCAATATTCCCCGTTGATTTTCTGTGAAATTTTCCAGTCATTGATGGCGACATATTTGCCGATGATGTCCCCTAATCCTGCGCCGATCATCAACGCCGGACACCCCTGCATCAGTGCCGGGTCGCCGATGATGGTTTTCGCACAAACCGCACTGAAGGTGGTTTTCAAATTGTTATGAATAATCGGGGAAACATCGGACGCATAGCCGTCCATCGACGGCGCCGTACCGATGATGTAATACGGCAAATTCGCATGAAATGCCACAAAACGGGAAAGGTCGTTGATCGTTCCCGAGCCGATGGCAATCAAAAGAGACGTATCGGACGGAAGGTTGGCGCGCAGTTCTTCGACCCCAGCGTCGGTGGTGTGCATCTTTTCGTGCGGGAACGAATACTCGGTAAACAAAATGTTTGCTTCGCGCAGCAGCGGGAAAACGTATGCTTCTGCAATGGGGTGGGTATGCACATCGGTGACCGCAAAAACGGTATCCGATGCCGGATCAAACACCCGGCCGTCCGCCAATTTCTGCTCCAGCAGAATGGGAACCAGCTGCCCAATCGCCCCTTCCCCGATGACCACATGTTCAATATCGGCACGATGCGTATGTCCGCAGCTGCACGCAAAATCCCGATGAATCAATTCCTCAATCTTTTTTTCACTCAAACTCATGGAATGTCCTCTTCCTTTCCAAAACAGGAGTGACGCAGAACCCCTGTGTCACTCCTGTTCTTGCCGACAGCTGCCGCGCCTGACGCCGGCAGTCATCCATCTTTCTTATTTGCCCTGTCCGTAATACGCGTTCGGGCCGTGTTTGCGCATAAAATGTTTGTCCTGAATGCACTGCGGAGCGAGACCCACTTTCGGGTTGACCATTTCGGTAAACATGGCCATCTTCGCTACTTCTTCCAGCACCACTGCATGATAAACTGCCTGAGCGGCGTCTTTGCCCCAGGTAAACGGACCATGGTTGCGGCAGATAACTGCCGGAACGTACATCGGGTTTTTGCCCTGGAACGCTTCGATGATCACCGTACCGGTATTCTTTTCGTAATCTTCTTCGATTTCTTCCGGCGTCAGGTTGCGTGCGCACGGAATGTTGCCGTAGAAATAGTCGGCATGGGTCGTGCCATAGCACGGAATGTCGCGTCCAGCCTGTGCCCAAGCAACTGCATACGGGCTGTGAGTATGGACAACGCCGCCCAATTCCGGAAATGCTTTATACAGTTCCAGATGCGTTTTGGTATCGCTCGACGGATTCATGTCGCCTTCCACTTTATTGCCTTCGAGATCCATGACCACAAGGTCGGAGGGTTTGAGTTCATCGTATTCGACACCCGACGGTTTGATGACAAAGAGGCCTTTTTCACGGTCGATTCCCGACACGTTGCCCCAAGTATAAGTAACCAGTCCGCGTTTCGGCAGTTCCATATTGGCAAGATAAACTTGTTCTTTCAATGCTTCCAGCATCTGATCTTCATCCTTTCTTTCATAAAGAAAGAAGGGCGGAAATCCGCCCTTCTTTTATTTGCTTAGCGGAGTTTGAACGCCATATCGTTGACAAACAAACGCTGTTTGAAACGATCCATATCCAGATCTTTGCCGATGTGAACGAATTCGATGCCGTTCATATCAGCCCAGTCGTGCATCTGTTCTGCGGTGAGGTCGAAGGACAGCACCGAGTGATGCGAACCGCCAGCATAGATCCAAGCTTCTGCAGCTTCCGGCTGCGACGGCAGCGGTTTCCACAGGCAGCGAGCGACCGGCAGTTTCGGCATCGGAACGTCCGGCTGCATGCAGACGACGTCGTTGCAGATCAGGCGCAGTCTGCCGCCCATATCCACGAGGCTGCAGCAGATAGCTTCGCCGCCCTTGCCGTCGAATACCAGACGAGCCGGGTCTGCTTTGCCGCCGATGCCCAGCGGATGAACTTCGATGGTCGGTTTGGTTGCCGCCACGGTCGGGTCCACTTCGAGCATATGAGCGCCCATGATGAATTCGTTGCCTTTTTCGAGGTTCAGGGTGTAGTCTTCCATGAATGCGGTGCCGCCTTTGCCGACGCCTTCACCCATGCGTTTCATGACAGCTGCCAAACCAGCCACTTTCCAGTCGCCTTCTGCGCCGAAGCCCATGCCTTTGGAAGCCATGAGGTTCTGCACTGCCAGACCCGGGAGCTGTTCCATGCCGTACAGATCCTGGAAGGTATCTGCAAATGCATCCGCATCCAGTTCGCCAAAGAATTTTTCCATAGCGATTTCGGTTTTTGCCTGATATTCCACCGCAGCGATGTTGTCGGTCGCCATGGTGTATTTTTCGTTGTATTCTGCCATTTTGGCTGCGAGTTCTTCCGGCGTCACTTTCGCAATCAGTTCTGCCAGTTCGTCAATCGCGTAGGAGTTGCATTCCCAGCCGAGTTTGATTTCCACTTCGATCTTGTCGCCTTCGGTCACGCCAACATAACGCATGTTGTCGCCAAAACGAGCAATCTTCAGTTCTTTGCCGAGCACAACGCCGGCAGCCGAACGCATCCAGCCTGCGATCTTCGCGGTGACTTCCGGATCTTTCCAGTAACCCACCACGACTTTGCGCGGAATGCGCAGACGGCTGGCGATGAAGCCGGTTTCACGGTCGCCGTGTGCCGACTGGTTGAGGTTCATGAAGTCCATGTCCATCGTGGCATACGGGATTTCCTGGTTGTACTGGGTGTGGAGGTGCAGAAGCGGTTTCTGCAGGCTGACGAGCCCTTTGATCCACATTTTAGACGGCGAGAAAGTATGAGCAAAAATGATGACACCAGCACACTGATCCTGATAGTTGACTTCTTTCATCAGTTTGGTAATTTCTTCGGTGCAGGTCACGACGCCTTTGTTCACGATTTTGCACGGAAGACCAAATTCGTTCATCTGGCTGATCATATCGTCTGCATGTGCAACACAGGCGTCGATCGCATCCTGGCCGTAAAGCGGCTGGCTGCCGGTTACAAACCAAAATTCCAGATCTTTGAGTGTTCTCATCATAAGTATCAATCTCCTTATTGATTTTTTCTTTATCAGCACGCCGCTGCCAGGCAGACGGCGGACAAAGCAATTACTGTACTTCGGCTTTGATCGCCTTGAGGCGTTTCATCACATCGTTTTCCCCACGGCCGAAGTAATCGTGAAGAATAGAATATTCAGCATACAGCCGGTCATAAATGGCGGCATGTTCCTCGTTTGGTTCGTACACCAAATCGAGCACCTTGCCCATCGCCTTCGCCGCCGCAATCGGATCATCGTATCCGCCGCGCGCCGCACCGGCCGCTACTGCGCCAAAAATTGCAGAACCGAGCGCCGGTCCCTGTTTGGACGCTGCAATCCGGATGGGTCGCCGAATGACATCAGCATAAATCTGCATCGTCATCGGGTCTTTCTGCGCAATCCCGCCGGACGCGATAAATTCATCCACCGGCACGCCGTTTTCTTCAAACATGTCGATGATTTTGCGGGTGCCAAACGCCGTCGATTCAATCAGCGCACGGTAAATTTCTTCCGGTTTGGTCTGAAGCGTCATCCCCAAAAGCATCCCGGTCAAATCGAAATCCACCAGACAGGAACGATTGCCGTTCCACCAATCCAGTGCCAGCAATCCGCTTTCGCCGGGTTTGAGACATTGTGCTTTCTCGCGCAGATACTCGTGCAGATTTTGATGTTTTTGTTTGGCGTCTTCCACATAAGAAGCCGGCAGGCAGTTGTCCACAAACCATGCAAACTGGTCGCCCACGCAGCTTTGTCCCGCTTCGTAGCCGAAAAATCCGGGCAGCACGCCGTCTTCGACGATTCCGCCGATTCCCGGCATCACCCGTTCTTCTTTGGACAACAGCACATGGCAGGTGGAAGTTCCCATAATGGCCAGCATCTGATTGGCTCCGGTAATGCCCACTGCGGGTACGCAGACATGCGCATCGACATTGGCAATCGCCACCGCCGTTCCGGGCAGCAATCCGCAAAGCGCAGCGCCCGATTGCGTGAGTTCACCCGCTTTTTGTCCGATCGACGAAACCGGACAGGCGATTTTTTCCTCCACGACCTGTTCCAGCCGCGGATCCAACGCCCGAAAGAATGCCTTTGACGGATACCCTTCCCGTTTACTCCAAAACGCCTTATAACCGGCACAGCACGAACTGCGGGTATATTCCCCGCAAAGCTGCCAGATCACCCAGTCTACCGCTTCGATGTAATAATCCATCCGACGGTAAAGAGGTTCATCCTCCATCAAAATTTCCCAGAGTTTCGGAAAATACCATTCCGACGAAATTTTTCCGCCGTAACGCTTCAAAAAGCTTTCGCCGCGCTCGTTTGCGACTTCGTTCATGCGATCGGCTAATTTCTGCGGCGAATGGTGTTTCCACAGCTTCACATAAGCGTGGGGGTCCGACTGATATTCTTCCGTAAAGCAAAGAGGCGTACCGTCCCGATACACCGGCATTGCGGTACTGGACGTCATATCAATCCCAATCCCGATCACGTCCGACGGAGAAACCTCCGCCAACTGAAGTACCTTTGGAATGGTCGTGCGAAGCACTTCCAGATAATCCGCCGGATGCTGAAGCGCCCAGTCCAAACCAAGCGGCGTACCGTCCGGCAATGCGCGGTCCATGACCGCATGCGGATAATCCAAAACCGCAGAAGCACATTCTGCCCCGGTTTCCACATTCACCAGCACGGCTCGTCCGGACAGCGTGCCGAAATCCACACCCACGGAATATTTGGCCAAAACCATCCCAACCCTTCTAAAATTCCAGAAAACTATTGTACAAATTCGCCAACAAAAATCCATAAAGTTGTACGCACAACTTTACACTTATAATTATACCGCAATCTGCTCAAAAATGCAAGAGAAAAGCCCTTCTTTTGCCGCTTTTCACAAAAAAACACGGCGGATTCCGTCACATCGGAATCCGCCGTGTTCAAATTATCCATTCTGCTGATTTTCTTCGCGATAAGCAGCCAAGTAATTCTGGATGCGCAGCACCGGGTCGATCAGCGAGCTGATGGAACCATCGTGATTGAGGGTATCAATCAATGCCGCAATATAGTCCTGCATCTGCACCGAAACAAAATACGGACGAGAACGAATTTCATCCGGTACATAATTCACGTTGGTGACAAACAGTTTATCAAACTGACCGGCTTCATACGCCTGATCAAATTTTTCACAGCCGTTGGTGAACAGGCCAAAGGTTGCAAAAATGAAAATGCGTTTGGCATTGCGTTCTTTCAGCTGACGGCACACGTCGAGCATGCTTTCGCCGGAAGAAATCATATCGTCAATGACGATGCAGTCCATACCGTCGAGGCTGGGCCCCAAAAATTCATGTGCAATGATCGGATTGCGTCCGTTGATGACGCGGGTATAATCGCGGCGTTTGTAGAACGTACCCATATTCAGCCCCGCCACGTTTGCCAGATAGATGGCGCGTTTGGTAGCACCTTCGTCCGGGCTGATGACCATCGTGGAATCTTTATCCAGATGCAGTTCATCCACCGTTTCACACAGCGAACGCACAAACTGGAACGTCGGCATGACGTTTTCAAAGCTGTTTTGCGGAATGGCATTCTGCACGCGGGGGTCATGCGCATCAAAGGTGATGATGTCGTCGACGCCCATGTTCACCAATTCCTGCAGCATGAGCGCGCAGTCGAGCGATTCACGGCCGCTGCGGTGATGCTGACGCCCTTCATACAAAAACGGCATGATGACGGTAATCTTATGCGGTTTGCGCCCACAGGCAGCGATGATACGTTTCAGATCCTGGAAATGATCGTCCGGCGACATGTGATTTTTCTGGCCGCACACCGTATAAGTGATGGAATAATTGACCACGTCTACCAGAATATACAAGTCCGTACCACGAACCGAATGTCCAATTTGCCCTTTCGCTTCCCCAGTGCCAAAACGAGGACAGCAGTTGGGAGTCAGGTACCCGTCAGCACTCGCATTTACTCCACGACGCGTCACCAAGGCTTGGTTTACCTTTTCCGCCAGCTTCTGGCTGCCTGCAAGAGACAGTACCGCCAATCGTCCCACTTCTGCATTGTTCGTCATAACAACTCTCCTTTTTCTTTTGGTCGATCACTGCATGTTTTTACGGTCAAACACCGATTCCCGTTCCACCAAAACCGGTGCAATCGAACCATTTCGTTCAATCGAATGCCCATTGATACAGCGCAGCAGTTTCAGCGCCGCTTCGCTGCCAATCCGCTCGGCCGGATAATCCACCGACGTCAACCCAACCGTTCCCAAATTGGACAAGTTGGAGTTGTCAAAGCTGACGATGGAATAATCCAAAGGCACCTGTTTTCCTCTTCGACGGAACACTTCCATTAAGTGAACTGCAATTTCATCGTTATAGCAGACAATTCCGCTGCAAGACCCGATGCGGTCGAGCAGATACGCATCATTTTCCGGATCAAACAGCTTGTCCAAATCTTCAGTCACATACCAGAGCACCCGGCGGTCTTCAAAAACGGCGCCGTGTTCTTTCAAGGCATGCACAAAACCGCTGTACCGAAAATGACCCTGAATATCGTCTGATTTAAAAATCCCGAACAAATCCCGATGACCGTGCTTGAGCAAACACTCGGTCGCCAATTTGCCGGAAGCATAGTCGTCCATCGTGACATACGGAAAATCCATCGACGGATAATATCCATTGATGAAAACCGCGGGAATATGATCCTGCACCATCTTCTGATAAAGCGAAACATTGGGATTGGGAAACGCGCTCTTGGTCGGTTCAATCAAAAACCCGTCCACCCCGCTCGCCAGCATCGAAGAAAGCAGCGTGTTTTCGTTGCTCGTCTGATTATAGGTAATCCCCAGATTCATATGATACCCATATTCCGACAAAACTTTATCGATTCCCTTAATCACGCCCGGGAAAATGTATTCATTAAAATAAGTCGTAATCACCGCAATATTTTTGGTAACCGGACGGGTAACGGCGCGTTCAAACGAGACATACGTCCCGCTTCCGCGCTTCGGCACCAAAAGCTTTTCATTGACCAGCGTACCAATCGCCTGGCGTACGGTCTGCCGGCTGACGCCGAACTGTGCCGACAATTCATGTTCACTGGGAAGCTTTTGCCCATCCACAAACGAGCCGTCCAAAATACGTGCGCGAATCCAATCACTGAGTATCAAATGTTTGGGCCGTGCATCCATTGGGCCGCCTCCGTTTCCTATGCGTTTTTTCCATACGATTCTTGCAGTTTTATCAAACTAATTGTACCATATTCCCCTGTTCGGTACAACTTGACAAACTTCTGAAATATCCGTATATTCACCATTATTTTTTGATGTTTTGACCTAATTGACAAAAATTTTTCAATTTTTTTCCAAAAATGTCAAAAAGACCGCCGTCCGATACCGGACAACGGTCTTTTTCTTTTCAAAATTGCTTACGCTTCCGCAGCCTGTTCCAGCAGTTTTTCCACGCTGGTCAGTTTCACGCAGAGGCAGAAGAGTTTTGCCGCCTGAAGCAGTTCGTCAATCGGCGGATAGGTCGGCGCAATACGAATGTTGCGGTCTTCCGGATCCAGTCCGTACGGATAGGTCGCACCGGCCGGGGTCAGGATCACGCCCGCTTCCATGCAGCGGCCCACAATCCGTTTTGCACAGCCGTTCATCGCATCAAACGAGATGAAGTAGCCGCCGTTCGGTTTGGTCCATTCCGCAATGCCGAGCGAACCGAGTTCCTCTTCGAACAGATCCAGCACTGCACGGAATTTCGGCGCAATGACGGAGCTCTGCTGTTTCATATGAGCGGTCATATGGTTGATATCCTTGAGGAAACGGACATGACGCAGCTGCGCCACTTTATCATAGCTGATAATCTGAATATTCATCAGCTGTTTGACGTATTCCACCATCTTTTCCGACGATGCGAAAACGGCAATCCCAGCACCGGCGAAGGTAATCTTCGAAGTAGAAGCAAACATCAGCACACGGTCTTCCGTTTTGCAGCGTTTGCTTTCTTCCATCAGGTTCAAGAGCTGATCCGGATGATCGGTCAAATGATGCATGCAGTACGCGTTATCCCAGAAAATTTTAAAGTCTGGAGCCGCCGTCTTCATGCGGGCAAAACGGCGAACCGTTTCATCCGAATAGGTAATCCCCTGCGGGTTCGAATATTTCGGCACACACCAAATACCCTTGATCTGCGGGTCCGCCGCGACCAGCTTTTCGACCTGATCCATATCCGGACCGGTGGGGGTCATCGGTACATTGATCATTTCAATGCCCATCTGCTGACAGATCGCGAAGTGGCGGTCGTAACCCGGAACCGGGCACAAGAATTTGATCGTTCCGCAGTCTTTCCACGGACATGGCGATTCCGGAAAACCAAACAGCATCGCACGGGTGAACATGTCGTACATCATATTCAGGCTGGAGTTCCCGCCGACGATGACTTCTTTCGGCAAAACACCCAACATATCTGCAAACAATTCGCGCGCTTCCGGAATACCGGCAAGCTGTCCATAGTTGCGCACATCGATGCCCTTTTCGTCCAGCATATCATTGAGCGAATCCATGTAAAGCATCGGCATCGACAGCTCGAGCTGTTCCCGGCAGGGTTTGCCGCGGGACATGTCAAGCTTGAGCCCCATTTTTTTCCACTCAACGTATTCTTTTTGCAGCGCGTCGCGTTCTGCGAGCAGCTGTTCCTGTGTCATGCTGCGATAGGGTACCATAATGAATTCCTCCTGGATTGGTTCATTCAAAAATGCAATTCACACAAATGTAATCTTTCTTACATTCCCATTGCCAATCTATATTTTACAATAAAAATTCATTATTTGCAAGATTTATTTTAAATTCCTGCATTTTTTTGGCGCCAAAAATTCGTCAACGTTTCTGATAAAACTTGTTCAACACTTACATGATTTTTAGCCGCAGCCTCGGAAACAGCCGAAAATTCCACATCCGGCTTGACAATATCCTCAAAACTGCACACCTTTACCGGAATCGGGCCGAAGGAAGTCTCCACTGTTTCCATCTTCCGGGACATCACCACCCGATCCATTACCTGACGGCGAATGCCGATGGTCGAAGACTGTTCAAACAGCAACCGAAGGATGGAATGCTCCTGTTCGGGCTTGCACAGCACCGAAAGCTGCTGTGCCGGGCGGTTCTTTTTCATATAGATCGGCGTATACCACACGTCCAAAGCGCCTTCTTCAAACAACAACTGCTGCAAGCGTCCAAGAGCTTCGGGCGTCTGATCGTCGATATTGGTTTCCAAAAGCGTCACCGTATCCGTCGGAAGCGTTTCTTCCTCTTCCAGCAAATACGCGCGCAGCACATTGGCGGCACCCGGACGGTCTTTCTTCCCGGCACCCATCCCAGACGCCACAATCCGCATCTGAGCAGGCACACCGAAAGAATCTGCCACCGCGGCCGCAATGGCAATCCCGGTGGGGGTCACCAATTCCCCCGGATAATCCACGCGATGAAGCGGCACCTGATGATCTTTTGCGATATTCAGTACCGCGGGCACCGGTACGGGCAGTTCGCCGTGCGCACAGCGTACCGTGCCGCAGCCTTCCGTCAGCGGGGAGCAAATCACCCGATCGGGATGCAAATCATCCAGACAGATCGCAGCACCCACCAAATCCACGATGGAGTCCACCGCACCCACTTCATGAAAATGCACCTGATCCAACGGCAAGCCGTGCGCTTTCGATTCGGCCTCAGCCACAATCCGGAACATCTTTTTGGCCAATGCATTGGCCGAAGGAGTCAGCGCGCCGCCGTCGATGATTTCCAGTACCTGCTGCAAATTGCGGGCATCGTGATGATGATGCTCATGATCGTGCGAGTGCTCATGATCGTGGTGATGTTCGTGGTCATGGTGATGTTCTGCACTCATCTCTGCATGAACCGCATCATGCGGCGGTTCGGGATGGTCGAGCAGCACATCAAAGGAAAAAGCATCCAGTCCGGCTTTGCACACTCTGGAAAATTCCAGCCGATAACCGGTGAGCGGAAGGCTTTTGAGTCCTTCTTCCAATACCTGACGGTTTGCACCGAGATCCAACAGCGCACCGACCGTCATATCGCCGCTGATCCCGGACGACGCTTCCAAATACAAGGTTTTCATCGATTTTTTCCCTCCACCAAACGGTTGATCTGTGCACCGAGATATCCGGCGCCGTAACCGTTGTCGATATTCACGACCGAAATGCCTTCGGCACAGGAATTGAGCATCGTCAAAAGCGCCGAAAGTCCATGGAAATTGGCGCCATACCCTACGCTGGTCGGCACGGCAATGACCGGTTTATCCACCAGTCCCGCCAAAACACCCGCCAGCGCACCTTCCATGCCGGCAATCGCCACAATGACATTGGCCGATTCAATCTGCGGCAATTTATCAAACAGCCGGTGAATGCCGGCAACCCCGACATCAAAAAAGCGGTCGACTGCCGCACCGTAAAACTCTGCCGTTGCAGCGGCTTCTTCCGCCACCGGAATATCCGCCGTTCCGGCAGTACACACCGCGACACGGCCGATTTTTTGCACCGGCGCACGCTCCAAAAGCAACAGTCCGCCGTTTTTTTTGTAACGCACTTCCGGGAACAGTTTTTTGACCGCTTCCGCCTGCTTTGCGCTGGCACGCGTGCCCAGCACATTGGCTTCACGCGCCGCCAAATGTTCAAAGATCACCGCCACCTGTTCGACGGTTTTGCTCTGACAAAAAATCACTTCCCCGCAGCCGGTACGGATTCTGCGGTGATGATCCAAATTGGCAAACCCCAGCGATTCATACGGCAGCGTGCGCAGCAGCTGTTCCGCTTCTGCGATCGAGGTCGATCCATTTTTTACCGATTGCAGCAAGGCTGTGACATCCATCGGTCATTCTCCTTCTTTTTGATCGTAGCTTCCGCTTCGAAATCCTTCCAAATCGAGCGTCACCGGCGAAAACGAGAGCGCTTTGAGTCCGGCGAGGATCTCTTGTCGGTGCAGCAGCACCGTATCGAGCGCATCGACATCCACTTCAATTCTCGCCTGCTGTCCGTCGGTGCGCAGCCGAAGATT
>CALXIC010000018.1 GCA_944388265.1 uncultured Clostridia bacterium
GTTTTCCCTTCGGCCAGCATAGCTTTGATCTCCGGCAACAACGCTTGAATGTGTGTGTAATTTCGTTTTTCCATGACAATACCCCCTGATGTAGTCTATTTTCCTACATCAGGGGGTCTTTTGTCACTGTCCGTTTTTACTGGACCTGTTCAACGAAAGTTGCCTTGGGAGGTCTTTGTTTTTGCAGATCTTAAAAAAATTTTTTCTATTTTTTGTCAAATCCCTTGACAAATGGATGAGAATCCACTATACTAACTCTTGGTTAGTTAATGCTAATTAAGTTAGCTGATATAAACCGGCGTAGATCGTACCGGTTTATCAATAGAACTTCACAAAGGGAGGCTATGTATGACGCTGAAAGACGCGATAGAGGGAATCGAATATACCATCCGGCAGATCGATACCGACGATGAAGAGATGGATGCGTTTTTGTTTTCCCTTGGCTGTTATGCGGGGGAATCGATTACCGTGATTTCCCATTTAAAAGGCGGATGTGTCGTTTCCATCAAAGACGGAAGATACAATATTGACAATCAGCTGGCTTCTGCCATCACCATTTGATGGCAGAAGATGAAGCGGATTTATTTTTTGGCTCGATGGTTAGTCAAAACTAATCATTAGAATATGCATCGATCAGAATAGAGGAGGCAAAAAACATGAGAATTGCTTTGACGGGCAATCCCAACTCGGGCAAAACGACCATGTATAACGCGCTGACGGGCCGCAATGAAAAAGTCGGCAACTGGGCAGGCGTCACCGTGGAGAAAAAGGAACATCCCATCAAAAAGATATACCAGAGCGGAACGGAGACGCTGATCGCCGTCGACCTTCCGGGCGCGTATTCGATGTCCCCGTTTACGAGCGAGGAAAGCATCACCAGTTCCTATGTCAAAAAAGAAAATCCGGATGTCATCATCAACATTGTGGATGCCACCAATTTGAGCCGAAGCCTGTTTTTCACCACACAGCTTTTGGAATTGGGGATTCCGGTGGTGGTCGCACTCAATAAGAGCGACATCAACAAAAAGAAAGACACGAAAATCGATGCGAAAAAACTTTCGGAAAAGCTCGGCTGTCCGGTGATCGAAACGGTTTCCACGGCGGCGGATGGGCTGAATGCCGTGGTAGAACAGGCGATTGCGCGCGTCAATACCCCGCAAATAGCGCCTTACCATCAGGGTGATATCGATTTGACCGATAAATCCGCAGTCGAAGCGGCGGACCGCAAACGCTTCCAGTTTGTCAACGCAATCGTCCAAGAGGTCGAAACCCGCAAGGTGCTGACCCGGGAACAAAATTCCGGCGACAAGATCGATGCCATTTTGACAAATAAATGGCTGGGCATTCCGATTTTTGCCGTCGTGATGTTTTTGGTGTTTCAGATCTCCCAGGTATGGGTGGGAACCCCGATTGCGGATCTGCTCGTGGGCTACATTGAAACGTTTCAGGCTTGGGTAGGCGGTTTGCTCGAAAACGCCAATCCGCTGCTTTCCGCGCTGTTGGTCGACGGGATCATCGGTGGCGTGGGCGCCGTTGTCGGCTTTTTGCCGCTCGTGATGGTGCTTTACTTCCTGATTGCGCTCCTCGAAGACTGCGGGTATATGTCGCGTGTTTCGGTGGTGCTTGACCCGATCTTTAAGAAAGTCGGTTTGTCCGGCAAATCGGTCATCCCCTTCGTCATCGGCATCGGCTGCGGCGTTCCGGGGATTATGGCGAGCCGTACCATTCGCAATGAACGCGAACGCCGGGCAACGGCAATGCTCACCCCGATGATGCCCTGCGGTGCAAAAATCCCGGTTATCTCGCTGTTTGCCGGTGCGTTTTTCGAAGATGCGGGCTGGGTGAGTACCTTGATGTACTTTACCGGTATTCTTTTGATTTTCTTCGGCGCGCTTTTGATCAACAAGATTGCGGGCTATAAATCCAGAAAATCCTTCTTCATCATGGAGCTTCCGGAATACAAAGTGCCGTCGCTGTGGGGCGCATTCAAATCGATGTGTGCACGCGGCTGGGCGTACATCGTCAAAGCATCCACCATCATTTTGCTGTGCAACACAGCAGTACAGATCATGCAGACCTTTGACTGGAGCTTTGGCGTTGCTGAAACGGCAGATTCTTCCATTCTCGCATCCATCGCAGGCCCGTTTGCTTATCTGCTGGTTCCGATTGTGGGTGTGCTCTCCTGGCAGCTGGCTGCTGCTGCGGTCACTGGGTTTATCGCGAAAGAAAACGTGGTCGGTACGCTGGCGGTTTGCTTTGTCGGGCTGGAAAACTTGATTGACACCGATGAACTGGCATTGATGGAAGGCGCCGGAGCAGAAGTTGCCGGTGTGATGGCGATTACCAAAATTGCAGCGCTCGCTTATTTGATGTTCAACCTCTATACGCCGCCCTGCTTTGCAGCACTGGGCGCGATGAACAGTGAAATGAAGAGCCGCAAATGGTTCTGGGGCGGCGTCGGCTTTTTGATGGGCACCGGATACACCGTCGGTTATCTGGTCTATACCATCGGCACTTTGGTGACGGCTCCTGAAACACTTGCCGTGGTTCCGGCCATCGCTGGTCTTGCGGCCGTACTGGTATTTGCCGGTATTTTGGTCGGCTTGATTCGCCACACCAATCAGAAATTAAAAGAAGAGTACACCCTCGGGAATACCAATCAGAAACATTACGCGGGAGTTCGGTCATGATGGAAAATTTGCTGATCTTAACGCTGCTTGCGGGCATTATTGGCGGTATCGTTTGCTATTTGTACCGCGAGAAAA
>CALXIC010000019.1 GCA_944388265.1 uncultured Clostridia bacterium
ACCGGGCAAATGCCGATGGTGTCGCCTTCGATGCCCATTTCGTCAATCACTTCCGCTACCAGACGGTGCACAATGCCGTGGGTACAACCCGGGCAGTAATGCATCGGCACATCCAACAGCGCATGCGGACGATCAAATACCACAGCCATCAGTCGTTCCCTCCCAGAATTTGATGAATTTCATGCAGCACTTCCGACGGTTTCGGAATGACCCCGCCGGTGCGTCCGAAGAAATGCACCGGTTTGCTGCAGCGAATCGCCAATTTCACGTCGTCGATCATCTGCCCCATGTTCATTTCGCCACAGAGTACCTGTTTGGCATGCGCGCAGCCGTCGTATCCCGCCTGATCCGGCAACGGCCAAAGCGTAATCGGGCGAACCAGCCCGACCTTGAGCCCTTCTTCCCGCGCCGCATGCACCGCACTTTTGACGATGCGCGCCGTCGCACCAAACGCCGCAATCACCAAATCGGCGTCCTCCGTGGCGTAGGTTTCCGCTTCGGGGCATTCTTTTTTGACGATTTCATAGCGTTTGTAGCGGTCGATGACCGTCTGTTCCAGTTCATTGGGCTGCAAATAAAGGGAGTTGATGATGTTGTGCGGACGCTTGCCTTCGTGTCCGTTGGCTGCCCACGGTTTTTCGGGCAGCGTTTCATGCAGTTCGGGGAAGGAAACCGGCTCCATCATCTGTCCGAGCATGCCGTCTGCCAAAATCATCACCGGCATACGGAAGCGGTCGGCTTCGTCAAATGCTTTGATGACGTAATCCACCATCTCCTGCACCGAGCTCGGCGCATAGACGATCAGCTGAAAATCCCCGTGGCCGAGCGCCTTGGTCGCCTGCCAGTAGTCCGACTGCGACGGCTGAATGCCGCCGAGACCCGGGCCGCCGCGTTCGACGTTGATGATCACCGCCGGCAAATCCGATCCGGCGATGTACGAAACCCCTTCCGATTTCAGCGAAATGCCCGGAGAAGAGGACGACGTCATCGCCCGCACGCCGGCGCTCGATGCGCCCAGCACCATATTGATGGCCGCAATCTCCGATTCCGCCTGCAAAAAGGTGCCGCCCACCTTGGGCATCTGTTTGGCCATGTAGGCGGAAAGTTCGGTCTGCGGGGTAATCGGGTAACCAAAAAAGCATTTGCAGCCGGCGCGGATTGCCGCTTCACCCAGCGCCTCGTTGCCTTTCATCAAAATGCGTTCCAACGTCTGTTCCCCCTTTGGTTATCGTTCCACCCGGATCACGCAGTCCGGGCAGATGGTCGCACACATGGCACAGGAGATGCATGCCTCCTGATCGATGCACTGTGCGGTGAAATATCCTTTGGCGTTGCGGTGCTCCTCCTGCAGGCGCATGATCTGTTTCGGGCAGACCGATACGCACAGCCCGCAGCCCTTGCAGCGTTCAAAATTGACCGTGATCTTCGTCATGAAAATCCTTCCTTTTCTATTGGGTTTCGCCGTCCGTTTCCCAGGGCAGCTTGACATAACGCGTTTGATACCGTACCTTGCCGTCCAGCAAAGGGGATGCCGCAAAATCCGGCGCCGTTGTAAAGACCAGCGGGAGATGGGCTCGTTTTGCCACCTCTTCGCCAAACGCCATCCCATCGAGCACCACCTGCGGTGTGGTTTGCAGCCCCAAATTGGTGTTGTTGATGATGCCGGTGTGTGTCATGCGGGACGCTTTTTCCATCTCCCGCAGCACCAAAAGCGCCTCTTCGACGCCGTTTTCGAGGTAACGTCTGGCGTTCACCACACAAAACAGGTCGAGCGCATCGCCATGCGTTTTGAGTGCGTCGGACGAACGCCCCAGCGCCACCGCACCCGCGTCATCCCCGCCGACGTCCACCAACAAATAGCCGTCCTCTTCCGCCAGCCGCGCCAAATCAAAACTAAGCGCCGGAATATCCAAATTGGTGTTCGCGTACAGCGGACACACCAGCCGGATACCCAGCGACTCAAACAGCGCCGAAAAATCGGCCGTGCGGAAATAGGGATTGACAATATCCAAATCCACCACCGTCACACGCTTTCCCTCGCGCGCCAAATCGACCGCGCAGTTGGTGCAGACGTTGGTTTTGCCGGAGCCGTAATGCCCGGTAAAAATGGTGATTTTTTTCATAGCATTCAATCCTGCATTTTTGCATCTGGTTTTTAAAACCATTATAAGAAGTTTTCAAAGGTTTGTCAATACATTCTCAAAATTATTACAATTTGTTCGCAAAGTCGCTTGAAATCGTTTTTATTTCATGCTATACTAAGAAAAACCGTCAATCGGTACTTATTTTTATGGGAGGAGTCTTCATGAAGCCGACGGCACCGCAGGAATACGAAGAATTCTGGAAACATGCCAATCAGTGCGGCAAGCTTCCGCGCTGGAACGAACTGCCGAAACTGGAGCTTTATATGGATCAGGTCATCACGCTGATGAATCAGTACATGGCGCCGTTTGTTCATTCGTCCGAACCCGTCCTCACCCCTTCGATGATCAACAACTACGTCAAACTCGATTTGCTGCCGCCCCCGAACAAGAAAAAATATTCCCGGGAGCATCTTTCCTGCCTATTGGTCATCTGTTTGATGAAGCCGGTCTGCTCGATGGCGTTTATCAACGACCTCATCACCCGCCAGCTCAAAGAACGCACCAACGAAGAATTTCACGAATATTTCTGCGACTTTTATGAAAAGACGTTTTTGCAGTTAAACCGCGTGCTCAAGCGCTTTATTTCCCGCGAACTGGAAAATGGCGACGACCTTGCAAAGGTGCTCGCTCAGATTTCGCTGGGCGCCGCCGCCGTCTCGAGCGGCAGTAAATTCCTTTCCGGTCAGGCGATGGACGCCGCCCGCGCGGTCAACCGCCGCAACAAGCGCGCGACTTTGACGACGAAAGAAAAAAAATCGTAAGTACAAAAAAATCCCGCTGCTTTTGGCAGCGGGATTTTTTATCATGCACTCGAACGAAAACGTTTCGATCAAACCTTTTCAAAGGTTTGCGGTTTCCAAAGGCGGCGCCTTTGGCCGCTTTGTGCGGAAAGCGAAATCTTTTTGCCTGCCAAAACGCAGAAAAGGGTGAATAAACAGTCCGGGACTGTTTGAAAGGGAAACCTTCGTCAGAGGTTTCCCTTTTGTCCTTTTATGGATGCATTCTTCCAAGAGTATTCTGCTTTCTATAAGCTAAACTCCCGCTGCCAGAAGCAGCGGGGGTTTTTGATTTTTTCGAAAAAAGGGATTGACAAATGGCGTCAACGCCGCTATGATGTATATATAAAATTTTTATATATAAAAATAATACCCATTCGGAAAGGAGTGGTTATTTGTACTATCCAGTCTCCGCCCTTTTGATGGAATGCCTGATTTTATCGGTGGCGGAATCCAAAGATTCCTACGGCTATGAGATCAGCCAAACCGTCAAACGGGTGGCAAACATTCAGGAATCCACCCTTTACCCCATCCTGCGCAAATTGGAGCAAAGCGGATTCTTCACCACCTACAGCCAGGAATACCAGGGACGCCGGCGAAAGTATTATCACATCACCGACGCGGGACGGCGGCAGCTGCAATTCCTCAAACAGGAATGGGCCGCCTACCGCGACGAAATCGACGCCATTTTGAAAGGAGCCCCCCATCATGAATAAAGAGAGTTATCTCGCAGAACTGGAGCGCTATCTCCGGCGTCTGCCAAAAGAGGATCATGACAGCGCGATGGAATATTTTACCGAATATTTCGACGAAGCCGGTACCGAACAGGCGCTCGCCCAGCTCGGTTCCCCGCGGCAAGAAGCCGAACAGCTGCTGCAAAATCTGCTGCAAAAACAGGTGCAAACCCCCAAGGAACATAAAACCGGCAACATCATTCTTCTCACCCTGCTTGCCATCTGCGCGGCACCCATTGCCGCACCCATTGCCATTGCCGGTGTAGCGCTGGTGCTGGCATTCTTGTTGGTGATTGCCTGCGTGCTCCTGTGCGTGGTGCTCTTTGCCGTCGCCGCACTCCTGGTGGGCGGCAAGCTGCTGCTGCGCGCGTTCTTTGCCCTGCCGTCTTCCGTTCCGGGGGCGTTGGTCATTGCGGGCACTGGCCTCCTGTTCTTGGGCATCAGCATTCTCCTCATCCTCGGCTGCATTTGGCTGTTTCGCCTCTGCACCGTGGGCATCGGCAAATGGACTCATGCAATGATGCAGCGAAAGAAGGTGCACTAAATGAAAACGGTCAGTAAAATTTTGTTGATTCTTTCCCTCGGCTGCTGTCTGGTGGGCGCGATCCTGCTGTCCATCGGGTCGGTGCTTCACGGCTGGGACTACGCCAAAAATACCGATTTGAATACCTTGGGATATCGAAATCAGGATCTTTCCCAGTCTTTCAGCCAAAGCGATCTGCCGCTGGACGACTTTTCCTCTATCGACATCGAGCTTTCGCTCATCGATCTGAACATCCTCCCGTCCGCCGACGGCAAAGCGACCCTTTCCTATACCGTCGAAGCTGGAAACTACAGCCAAGACCCGATCACCTACACCTGCAAAAACGACAAGCTCGTCATTCGGGAAAAAGACCGCACGCCCTCTGCAATCTTTCAAATCGACATTTCCGATCTCTTTTCCCAGCAGCCAAAGGAAGGCGGCGAAATGACCCTTTATCTTCCGCAGGAAGTGTATGATTCCTGTACCCTTTCGATGGACGTCGGCACCCTCTACATCGAAGGATTGCAGGCGGCATCGGGCGAAATTTCGGTGGATTTAGGG
>CALXIC010000020.1 GCA_944388265.1 uncultured Clostridia bacterium
ACGGTGGACGCACCTTCGCGCACCTCTTTGCCAAACGGCAGGGCGATATTGTCTTCCGTCGTAAAGCCGTCCACGATTTCAATCATGCTGTACTGGGTCGCGCCGGTGGTGACTTCCACCTTGTGCAGAATCTGATCTTCTCCCGAAACGTAGGCGTAATACCGCCCGTTTTCGGTCGTCAAAAAGGTTTTCGAGAGGTAGAAGGTGTTGGTGTTGCGCGGAATGCTCACATCCGCGCCGTACTGGAACGAAAGTTCATCCGATAAGGGCGCTTCCGCCACAAACCAGTAGAAGGAGACGTTCGGGTTTTTATCGCTCCAGCCGGTCTGGTCGGATGGGTACTGCGAAAGTTCGACCACTTTGGCTTCGCACTGACCGCCCGTCTGCCAGTCGCTGAGCAGGACGGTATCGCCCACCGCCAGCGTCTGGTAAGAAAATTCGTCGATGGCGGCGCGCACATAGATGGCGTCGTTGGCAGACACCACCAGATAGGGGGCGTCGCCTTCTTCTCCCACCTTCGAGACGGTGCCGTCGATTTTGCTGGTAACGACGTTTTGCTCGCATTTGAGTTCGAGCGAATGGTATTCAATCTGCGCCAGCTGAATGTCCAGCTTCTGGGCGGTGATTTCCGCCTCTTTGGCAGCCAGTTCGGACTGGGAGTAGCTGGGACCCGGATCGGACGGGAACCAGCCTCCGCCAAAGTCTCCGCCGCCGTCGTCCGGAACTTCCGGTTCTTCGACCGGTTCATCCAAATGGTTTTCAAATGTAAATTCGAATTTGCCTTCTTTTCCAAAAAGGATGTTGACTGCGTAAAAGAGCGGTTTGGCGGGATCGTTGTTCTGGCGCTTTTCGATCCGCACCATGGTATCGCCGTAAGCGTCTGCATAGCTCATCCACGAAGCGATAAACGGAAAATCCACCGCCAGCGTCTCGCTGATGTAGCGGTAGGGGGATTCTTCGGTGCCTTCGCCGTCGTAGATGGGCGTTTTTTCATTGAGCAGAATGTTCGGATCTTCGGACGGGACTTCCGGCTCGGAGGACTCGGGTTCAGACGATTCCGTTTCCGTGGACTCGGTCGATTCCGTTGATTCGGTGGATTCCGTTTCGGTAGACTCTGTGGACTCGGTGGACTCCGTTTCCGTCGATTCGGTTTCGTTGGATTCCGTGGACTCCGTTTCGGTCGATTCGGTGTCCGGTGTAAGCAGTTGGGTTAACAGCCGGAATATCGGCAGCCCCGGAGCGGCGGCCGCGCCCGAATTGATGGGTTTGCCCGCCTTCATCAGCTGCAGCTGATGCTCGAGCAGTTCCAAATGGGTTTGCGCCGCAGACAGCAAGTGATCTTTTTGCTTCATCTGAAGCTTTAAGAGCGATACGTCGTATTCCAGGAGCGGGTCGCCCTTTTTAACCGACTGTCCCTCTTCCACGTACACCTTTTTGACCAGCAGCGCATCCTCGCCGCTTTCCACGTAGATTTCCTGCGAATAATCGGAGATGAGTTCCCCGCTCATGCTGGAGGTGCTCATCCATTCGGACGGCGTTGCCAGCGTGCCAACCGAGTAAACCTGCACGGTTTTGCTGCCAAATACCTGCGAAAGCAAAAAGAGCACCAGCCCTAATACCAGCACACCGGCAAGGCACCCGGCTAAAATGGCAAGGATCTTTTTGCGGCGTCTGCTCTCAACCATCCAAAGCGCCTCCTTCCATGGGATGAAGTACCCCGTCGCGGATTTTCAGCACCCGTCGGGCGCATGCCGCGATGGACGGTTCGTGGGTAATCATCAAAACGGTGACCCCGTCGCGGTTTAAAGTTTCAAAAATCTCCATCACCTGTTCGCCCGAAGCGGTGTCGAGCGTGCCGGTCGGTTCGTCCGCCAGCAGGAGCTTGGGGTTCGAGACAATCGCGCGGGCGATCGCTACGCGCTGGCACTGTCCGCCGGAAAGCTGGTTTGGCATGAATTCCAACCGGTCGCCCAAGCCCACCTTTTCCAGCGCTTCCTGCGCGCGGGCGCGTCGTTCTTTGACGCTGACACCGGCATAAAGCAGCGGGAGCGCCACGTTTTCCACCGCGTTCTGATAGGGGAGCAGGTGGAAGCGCTGAAAGACAAAGCCGATTTTTTTGTTGCGGATTTCCGCCAGCTGGTTTTCCGAGAGGGAGGAAATGTCGCGCCCTTCCAAAAGGTAGGTGCCGCTGGTGGGAACATCCAGACAGCCGATTAAGTTCATCAGCGTACTTTTGCCCGATCCCGAAGGCCCCATGACCGCGACGTATTCGCCCTCATCCAGTTCAAAGTCGATGTGATGCAGCACCGGGACGACGACGCTTCCGCGCATGTAGTCCTTGCAGACATCTTTGAGTTGGACGATCATCGCATCACCTCCACGGAACCACCCGTTTCCGGCACGATTTCTTCGTCTATCACGGGTTCTTCGCTGTCCGTACCGGCGTCGGGCGTATAACTTTCCTGATACATCACCGGTTCGCCGCCTTCGAGCGACGGATCGGGGTAGGCGACGTAGTCGTCGGCGGTCAGCCCGTCTTCGATGACATAGCAGTAGGATTCTTCCCGGTGTTCGCCGAGCGTCACGGAGCGTTTTTCCAGCTTGCCGCGGGAATTGGCCACCCACACATAGGCGTCGCCGTTTTCCTCGATGACGAGATAATCTTCCGAAAGGGTGAGGGCGGGTTCGTCCGATTCGCCGGATTCTTCCGTCGTTTGGGGCAGTCCCGATTTAACGTAAACGTGCTGCCCGATCAGCAGGCCGTCCTCATTGTCGAGGGTGACATAAAACGCATAGCTGGAAGATTGCAGCATTTCGTTGCCGCTGCCGTCGGAATATCCCATCGAACCGTCGGTGTTGTCTTCCTCGACGGCGCCGGTTTCGATCTGTGCCACGGTGCCCGTCCAGGTTTTGGTGTCGTCCACGCGGGAATAGACGGTGACGATGTCGCCCTCCGCCACCGAACCCATGTTGGTTTCGTTGATGGAGCATTTGACGCGGAAATCCCCCAGCGACATCAGCGTGATATACGCGGAGTCGGAACCGTCGGAGTAGCCGTTGCCGGAGCCGACCGATTTCACCACCCCGTCAATCGGGGACAGCACCACCGTTTCCTGCTGGCTCTTTTCCTGTTCTTCCACTTCCAGCTGCTTGACCTTCAGGTCGTACTGCGTTTGGCTGATGGTGGCTTCCATGTTTTGGATTTCCTCGGTCAGCGTCAGCTTTTCTTCGGTGGACGATGCCTGATTCAGCTGCTTTTGCAGCGTTTCGAGCTGGCTTTGATAGGAGGAAATGGAGTTTTGCAGCTGCTGGGCCTCGATTTTGGCTTTTTCCAGCGCCATTTCCGATTCCTGCGAATCGTATTCAAAGAGCTTTTCGCCCTTTTGGATGGTATCGCCCGTCTGGACATAGGTGTCTTTCAGGGTGCGGTTGGTGTCGCGCTGAATCTTCACGGTCTGCTGGGTTTCCACGATCCCGGCAAAATAATTGTCCGCGCCGAGCGTTCCCATGTTGCTGAGGGTGGACACACTCTGCACCCACACCCCTTCGCCGTTTTCGGCGCCGATGCCCATCGGACGCAGGAACATCCATCCGGCGGCTGCTGCGGCGAGCACCGCACACAGAATGCATGCGACAACGATGCTCTTTTTTTTGCTCCAAGAAATCATAGTTCGTCTTCCTTTCCGTCGGCCGGGGTCACGTCCTCCGTTTGCAGCGGGAAGTCGAGTTCGACCTGAAAATGATTGCCCGTCACGCCGGATTCCAACCGGCCGCCGAGCATGGTGGCGATTTTTTCACAGGTTTTCATGCCGATGCCGGTACTTTCTGTACCGGTGCGCGCGGTGGCAATCACGTTGTCAAAGATGAGCTGTAATTGATTATCATGCGCATTGGCGATGAGCACCACGGGATATTGGTTGTCGGCATATTTTTGGATGTTGGAAAACAGGTTGTCAAAAATGCGCATCAGATACCCGGCATCCAGCTTCACGATGCCTTCCTGCTGGTCAAAACCGATGGTGCGCACCTGAAAGCCCAGACTTCCCAAATAGACGATGCGTTCGGCAAGCATTTCGCCGAGCACCACGCTCACCGGAAAGTCCATGAATTCCAGCGTCAGTTCTTTTTTTCCGTACACCAAGAAATACCGGAACAGCCCGTCGGTGAGATCCTTGAGCTGCAAGGCCTTTTGATAAGCCGCCTGCACATACTGTTCGGGCGCTTCTTTGGGATTTTCCCCCAAAAGCGTCAGATACCCCAGCAGTGCCGTGAGCGGGGTGCGGATGTCGTGCGAAACGGCGGTCAGCAGTTCATAGTTTTTGTCCCAAGCCTTCTTTTCATCCGCTGTCTGGGTAACCAACGCCTGGCGCAGTTCTTCGATGTGGCGGGCAAGGAGCGAGATTTCGTCGTTGCCCCCCAGCTCAATGGGCTGGGAAAGGTGCCCGTTTTTGACTTCTTCCACCTCGGCGGTCAGCATTTCAAGCATCCGGATTTTTTGCCCGGTAAAACGAAGCACCATCGCCATCATTAAAATGATGCCCGATAAAATGCTGGCAATGCGGCAAAAGATCTGAATCCGGCGGGTAGACGAATCTTTTAAAAACAGCGCACAGGTTTTGTCCGAAAAATGCACCTCGTAGCTTTTTTGCTGATAGACCGGCATAAAAGAGGCGGCCGGCGTTTTGGGAATACGGCCGTACCGCGCTTCGTAAACCAGCTGATTGTCCGATACGAGGATCATGGTAAGGCTTTGGTGGCGTTCCGCCCAGACGGTGAACTCCTCCTGATCGGTGGAGGCCAGTTTGCCTTCCTGCACGTAGGCGATGAAGCTCTGCGCCGCCTGATCCAGCCGCCGCTGTTCGTTTTGCGCCGAACCATAGGTATTTAGGACAATCGTTTCGGACAATGCAATCAGCACGGCGATTAGGCAGATGCCCGCAAACAGCAGCCGTGCAACCAGCGCCAAATATTGAATCCGCAGGGAAGCAAATTCCTGCGAGCCTTTTTTCTTAGCGATCAATCTGATACCCCCTGCCCCAGATGGTCTGAATTAAGGTGGGACGGTTGGGGTCATCCTCCACTTTTTTGCGCAGCTTCATGATGTGCACCATGATGGTGTTGGAGGAAGAGGGGAGGTATTGCTCGTTCCATACCGCTTCATACAGTTCCTGGGAGTGGACGGTTTCTCCGCGGTGGCGCACCAAATATTTGAGGATGCCCAGTTCTTTGGAGGTGAGCTCCACCGCAACGCCCGCTTTGTAGACGCGGTCGCCGTCAATTTCCAGCTGTGCCTGCGGCAGACAGATGGTGCTGTTTTTGTCGTCCTCTTTGTAATCGTTTTTTTGGTAGACCACATATCGGCGAAGCAGCGCCCGCACCCGTACGAGAAATTCTTCTTTGGAAAAGGGCTTGGTCAGATAGTCGTCCCCGCCGCTTTCGTACGCCGAAAGCTGTGCTTGTTCTTTGGATTTGGCCGTCACAAACAAAATGGGTGCATGGGTGTATTCCCGCACCCGGCGGCAGGTTTCAATTCCGGTCAGCCCCGGCATCATGATATCAAGAATGATGAGGTGAAATTCCTGTTCGCGCAGGGCAACCAGCGCGTCGATGCCGTTGGATACGCCAACGGCGGTATATCCCTCGCGTTCCAAAAAGATGGTCATGATCTTTAAAATATCGGGATTGTCATCCGCCAGCAGCACTCGGATATCCTTCGGTTCCATAACATCACTCCTTCAACTTTAAGTGTACCAAATTCCTCCAAAGTTGCAAGTTCTTTAGGGGATTCTTTAGGAAATGTTAAGACAAGCGAATTTTAAAATTTTTTGACGCACCGCTCAAAGCATGCTATACTGAAGAAAATGATGATCCGCAAAGGAGAATGTTTATGGCTCGCACAGCAGACTGTACCCGCAACACCAAAGAAACGAAAATTCACGCGGTATTGACGCTTGATGGAAGCGGAAAGAGCGACGTGTCCACCGGAATCGGCTTTTTTGACCATATGCTCGACGGGTTTGCCCGTCACGGCCTCTTTGATCTCACCCTTCACTGTGAGGGGGATCTGGAGGTGGATTGTCACCACACCATCGAAGACTGCGGCATCGTGCTGGGACAGGCGATTCAAAAAGCTGTCGGAGACAAAGCGGGCATTCGCCGGTACGGGAATTTTCTGCTGCCGATGGATGAAACGCTCATCCTCTGCGCGGTGGATTTGGGCGGACGGCCCTATCTTGGCTTTGACGTAAAGTTTCAGGGGGAACGCGTCGGCGGGATGGATACCCAGATGGCGCGCGAATTTTTCTATGCGGTGAGCTATGCCGCCGGCATGAATCTGCATTTCAAACAATTTTCGGGTGACAATGACCATCACATCCTCGAAGCGCTCTTCAAGGGTTTTGCCAAAGCGCTCGATCAGGCGACGTCGTTTGACGAACGCATCACCGGCGTGCTGTCGACGAAGGGAAGTTTATAAGCGCAAACAACGGACGAAACGATCGTCCGTTGTTTTTTTATTTTAATTGTCACCCTCTGCCATCAAAATTGGTTGACAATCAAGCGGACACTTTGCTATCATAGACACAGAAAGAACAGGAGGAACTTCAAAATGAAAGACAAACGGATGACAATTTATCAGATGACGACGACCGCTTTGATGACGGCGGTGCTTTGTGTGCTTGGCCCGATCAGCGTGCCCATCGGGGCGGTGCCCGTTTCCTTTACGATGGTGGCGGTGTATTTTGCGGTGTATGTGCTGGGTGCAAAATACGCGACGATCAGCACCCTTTTGTATTTGGTCATCGGTTCGATTGGTCTGCCGGTATTTTCCGGTTATGAGGGCGGACTGGCGAAACTCGCGGGACCGACCGGCGGCTATCTCATCGGTTTTGCGGTCATTGCGGTGATTGCAGGGATTATCATTGATCACTTTGGCGGGAAAATCGGCTGGAGCATCGTCGGCATGGTGCTGGGACTCGCGGTATGCTACCTGCTGGGCACCATCTGGTTTGTGGTGCAGTCCGGCTATACCGTACAGGCGGCGCTGACGGCTTGCGTCTATCCGTTTTTGGTATTTGATGCGGTGAAGATTGTGTTTGCCGCAGTGGTCGGCCCCATGCTGCGCACCCAACTGCAAAAAGCGCACCTGCTTCCGGCACGATAAAAAATCCTTGTTTTGGGCGGCGTCCTTCGGGACGCCGCTTCTTTTTTTATCAAGGAATGGGGCGGTCAGCCCTCTTGTTTTTTCCACAGCCTGCCGGGCGCTTTGTGGAAACCTCTTGACAACACGGCATCGCCGCGCTATAATCAAAATATACCCCCTAGGGGTATATGAAGGAGGGATTTCATGGAAACATGCAGTTGTCATAAAACCAAAAAGCGGTCGGAAGAGGAATATAAAAGCTTAATCCACCGCTTAAACCGTATCGAAGGGCAGATCCGCGGCATTCGGGGCATGGTGGAAAAGGACGCCTATTGCCCGGATATTTTGGTGCAGGTGGCGGCGGCCAATGCCGCGCTGAATGCCTTTAACAAGGAACTGCTCGCCAACCACATTCGCACCTGTGGTGCGCAGGATATTCGAGACGGCAAGGATGAAACGATCGACGAACTGGTCGCGACCTTGCAGAAATTGATGAAGTGAGGTTTCAATGGAACAATATCAGGTAACCGGGATGAGCTGCGCGGCATGCAGCGCCCGGGTGGAACAGGCGGTCTCCAAGGTGGACGGGGTCGCGTCCTGTTCGGTCAATCTGCTCACCAACTCCATGGGGGTGGAGGG
>CALXIC010000021.1 GCA_944388265.1 uncultured Clostridia bacterium
AACGGCAAGCCGCGCACAAACGAATAGGTCTGAAAGATCGCCTGTTCCAACGCCGCATCGGTCTTTCCGGTAAAGCGTCGCGCCAGCGTCAAAAAAGAGGGATCTTCCGAAGCATAGCCATCTTCGATCAAGCCGGCGAGCACCTCTTCTTCCAGCGATTTGATTTCCGTCTCTTCCCCGATTCGGGAATCCCGCGGCAAATCGAGCGCTTGAAACTGATCGCGGATGAGTGCCGAGCAAAAGGAATGAATGGTTGAAATCTGTGCCTGCGACAGCAAAAACTGCTGACGCTGCAGCATTTCATTTTGCGGATCTTCTTCCAGCTTCTCCGCCAAGCGCTGTTCGATCCGGGTGCGCATCTCCACCGAAGCCAACACGGTAAAGGTCACGATGAGCAGGCGGTTGGCCGGGAGAATGGGCTCTTCGGTCAAATGACGCAGTACACGCTGCGAAAGCACGGCGGTTTTTCCGCTGCCCGCCGCCGCAGCCACCAGCAAATTACCGATCGGCGCAGTGACCGCCTGCCTTTGCGGTATCGTCACACGAAATTCAGCCATGAGCATCCTCCTCTTGCAGTGTTTTGAAAAAGTCCGCCTTTTTCATCGTCTGATAGTCGCGCACGGGATCGCCCTCCCGGTATCCGCAAACCGACGAAAATTCACAGTAATCACAGCCGTTGACCTTTCCGGCAAGCGGCTTGGCCTCCATAGAACCGTGATACAGTTCGTGCACCATCTGTTCGAGCATCCGTTCCAAATGATGAAACACCTGGTGCAGCTGTCCTTCCTGAAGCAACGATTCATAGCTGCTTTCGTAAAAATATTTCGGATTGGCGTGGTCGCCTTCAAACAAATCTTCTTTGGGATCGCCGTTTGCGTCCAAACCGGACGCTTTGATCTTGATGGGGGTATACTGCCCGTTCATTTCCGGTTCCATCGCGCGAATAATCTCGGCGTCATCGAGCACCACGCCTTTCATCCGGTAATGATTCATCAGCACAAGCTGTGCATCCGCTTCCCCTTCACTGCGGCCTAAGGGTTCCGTCGCCGTTCCGGCCGGCATATACAGCGCACCCGCCGCCAACAGCGGGCGTTTTTCCTCCACTGTATGCTGGTCAAAGCACATCAAATACAAAAACATTTGCAGATTGATGCCGTTTAGCAAATCCGAAAGCGCAAACTCCTTCGTCCCGGTCTTATAGTCGATGATGCGGACAAACCGGTTGCCGTTGGTATCGGTGTAAGTATCCACCCGGTCGATCACCCCGCGCACGGCAATGGTGATGCCATCGGTGCTTTCAAAAAGATAGGGTGGCAGATTGCCGGGTTTCCAAATTTGATATTCAAACGCCACGGGACGAAAGGACGAACATCCCAATTCTTCAAACAACCGGCGAAGCAGGCGCATCACGTCCTCCTCCGCCTGCCGGCAGAGATACCGCACCCGATGGGTCTGATGCTCCGCACCGCCCATGGTGTGTAAAAACGCTTCAATGGTTTCTTCCACCAGCAAGCGCACCTTTTCTTCGTCAAAGGTCGTATAATCGTCCATGCGGCGGCAAACCGCATTCAAAATCTCATGCACCAGCGAACCGCGCACCGAAGCGTTCAGCTTGACTTTTTGCCGCGGTTTCAGTCCCAAGCCATACTCGCAAAAATAACGAAACTGGCATTTGTGATAGGTCTCAATCCTCGATGGCGACACCGTCACCCGTTCCCCGTAAAGCTTTCGAATCAGCGCGGGATTTTCCAACCGGCGCGCTTTTTGGTCATGCAGGTGAAGCAGATGATCCATCAGCACGCGGTATTCCCCGTCGGATGCAAAATAATCCTTGAGCGTCGCTTCTTCGGGGGTATCGTCTCGAAAATGCGCCGCCATTTCCTGAAACGCACTGGTGCGTGTGCGGCAAAAATACAACGGCGAAAGAAGCGACACATCCACAAAAATCTCTTCCCCAAACAGCCGCTGTGCCAGCGGGAAGATGCGGGACACCGCTTTGGCCGAACCGCGGATATCGGCGCGCCGCGCGATGAGATAGAGCCGTTCGGACGGGGTTGCCATCGTCTGATAGGATAAAAAGCGTTCTTCCAGCATTTGATCGCGCGCCGTTTTTGCCATTCGGACACCGGCAGTCTCCAACAATTCTTCGCGGTCTTCATCCGTAAAGATGGAATCATTCTTCGGCAGATAAGGGAACACCTGATCGTTGACGCCGAGCACGAACAGCACCTTGGGCGCGGCGGCGCGTACCCGCTCCACACTCCCGATCTGCACGCAGTCCAAAGACTGCGGCACGGCGCCAATTTCGGCTTGTCCCATCAAAAGGGAAAACAGTTCGGCAAAGCGCGCCGGTTCGACCGGGCGCTTGCCCAGCACGTAATGGAGCGTTTGAACCGATTCCTGCAAGAGTTTCCAAAGCTGGCGGTAGGTGCTCGCTGCCTGTACCGCTTCCCCTTTCGTGACATCAATGCACGAAAGTTCGCGGTTGATGGCATCCCGCACGCCAAATTCTTCCAAAAAGGTCAAAAGCCCTTCACAACATTTCGCGGCATGTTGCGTGCGCAGCGCCTGTTTGAGATGATCGACCGCGGGATAAGCAAAGGTGCGGATGGCATTCAGGCGGGTGAGGATTTCCCCTACCTGTTCCTGCTGTTCCTTGGAACGCGCACCCTCCATGCCAAACGGAGAAAACAAAAATTCGCGTTCCCAGTCCTCCCGGCGAATATCCCAGCAGTAACAGTAGTTTTCCAGTTCTGCCACCTCATCGACCGAAAAAGGCGACAATCCGCATTTGAGCAGGGAAACG
>CALXIC010000022.1 GCA_944388265.1 uncultured Clostridia bacterium
TGATTGGTCTGAATGGACAGCACCCCGCAGGAAATGCAAAAGACCATCAGCCCACCGAACGCATCAAACCAAAACCAGACAAATGCGATCCCGAAAAGCACCAAAAATTGCAGCAGGGAAAACGCCAAAAAGGTCGGAAGCGTCCAATGTTCGCGTTTTCTTACATAATGGGGATAGATGGCAGAAACGCCGAAATTGAAGACCACATTCCAAATCTGCACGGCGTTGATCGCGGTATCGTATTTGCCTTTTCCGGCGGGGCCTAGTGCGCGGCTCAAAAAGGCAACGGCGGCAATGCCGAACAAAATGGTGCTCGCCTTTTTGGCGGCGGAAAGCAGATAGGGATTTCGAAACGAAGCGTTCACGGGTTACTCCTGCGGCGGGTAAAAGCGTTGGCCAGCGTGACCACCGGTACAAAGACCGCCAGTTTAAAGGTGACGTTATTGATGATGATATTCGATGCGAGAGAAAGCGCCTGTCCAAAATAAACGGCCAGAATCATTGCCAAAAAACGGTACTCCAGCCGTTTGGCGCGCAGCACCATGCGATCGACCCATACACCCATCCAGACAAAACAGGCGGAAAAAAACGGCGCTATAAACAAGGGAAAATAGATGGCCCCTTCCCCAACCAACGGGATGATCTGGCTCTCGCTCAGATAATCGTATCCCAGCGAAACGATTTGGTTGTAATAATACGACAGGGTGGGCAGCTGAAACTGTTTGACAAAGGTGCCCAGGCCGAAAGAAGAACGTGCTGAAGTATACAGAAAGGTGGTAAGGTCGATTTCCTCACCAAATTGTTCTTTGGTCATCAACGCACTCGCTACATTGTATTGTCCGCACAAATAGCTTTGCAGGGAGGCGGGCGCAAACAAATCACCGAAAAAGGTTTCAAAAGAACTGGTTGCCCCGCGAAACACCGAAGTCGACACCACAAGCCCCAGTCCCGCGGCACCGAAAAACAGCAAAAGCCGTTTGCGGTAATGCGGAAACAGCTGACCGATCAACAATACGCATGCCACCGCATCGGCAATGATCCGCTTGCGGTTGATGCCGATGCGAAGCCCGATGACGACAAGCGACACCAAAAGCAATACAAACAGCGCTGTTTTGGAAGGACGCTTCCCCCGCCCGATCCCTCGTTCATCGAGAGACGAAACGTAAAACCGCACGGCGGCAAAGAGCAAAAAATACTTGCTGGTGACCAAAAATTCCCGCAGCAGGAGCTGAACGGTGGAGAGCGTTTCCTCGTTTTCCGAGGGATGGAAGGAAAACAAAAAGGAAATCCCGCTTCGAATCGACGGCACTGCCCACACCAAAAGAATAGAAAGCAGCACCATTCCCACATACACCGACGAACGGTAGGTGAGTGTGAGCGTTTTGGTTTTGGTTTTGGTTTTCGTCTGCATGCGGTTTCGTCTGGCAAAAATGGCAATCACGATGGATGTCACAAAAAGTTCCGCCAGCATCAGCCATCCGGCCGTGGTGAGAAGATCGTTTGAATACCAGTTGGGTCCAAACAGAGAACCGTCGTCCGGATGGCAGTCAAACGCCCAAAGCGTTGCCATCGACAAAATCACAAAGCGCATAAACTGCATGACACAAACGGTGACCAAAAAGGGCGTTTTGTTTTCAAAAAACGGTCTCCACAAAAAAAGCGCAAAACAAAGGGCAAAACACACCGGAAATGCCGCACAAATCCAATAGCCGCGGGGCACGTGGGAAAAGGAAATGGTAAAAAGCCACAACAGATAAATCCATGTCAGCAAACCGGTCAGCCCAAACCGCCATTTCCACTCATTGACGAAACGCTGCACCCATCTCCCCCCTGACGGTACTTATTTTTTGCAATCGGTATTCTGCCCCTCCTGCGCCCGATACCAGTCGATGGCTTCCTGAATGCCATGATGAAAATCATAATCGGGATCGTAGCCCAGCATCAATTTGGCTTTTCGGATGTCCGCGTGGCTGTGCGGCACATCGCCCGGGCGCTTTCCGTCAAAGCGGGGCGCAATCGATACCCCAAGTGCTTTGGAAAGAACTTCATAAAGTTCCAAAAGCGTTTTGCGCTCCCCGCAGGCGATGTTATACACTTCGCCCGCCGCTTCATGCGAAGCCGCGCACGCTTTGAGGTTGGCTTCGATCACATTTTCGATAAAGGTAAAATCCCGGCTTTGGGTGCCGTCCCCATGGATGGTGGGCGCCTCGCCATGCAAAAGCTGATGCACAAATTTGGGGATCACCGCGGCATAGACGCCGTTTGGGTCCTGTCGTTTGCCAAACACATTGAAATAGCGCATCCCGTAGGTATCGAGTCCATACAAACGGGTATAAAGTTTTGCCCATTCCTCATCCATCCGCTTGGTGAGCGCATACGGGGAAAGGACATCGCCCTCCGTCCCCTCGATTTTCGGGAGTCTCGGTTCATCCCCATACACCGAAGAACTGGAGGCGTACACAAATTTGCGCACCCCCTGCCGTCTGGCTGCCTCCAAAAGATGAAGTGTTCCCTGGACGTTGATTTCGCTGTATTCCAGCGGCATGTCCATCGAGCGGGGCACGCTGCCCCACGCCGCCTGATGCAGCACATAATCCACACCCTCACAAGCCGCCATGCAGGTATCAAACGACCGGATATCCCCTTCCATGAATTCGTAGTTTTCATGACCGGAAAACAATTTCACATGTTTTAAATGTCCGGTGGAAAGATTGTCCAGACAGCGCACCCGGTGTCCGCGCGCCAGCAGCACTTCACACAGATTCGACCCGATAAAGCCGGCGCCGCCGGTGACCAGAAAGACGGATTCTTCTGGAAAGGTTACGCTTTCATATCCCATGTTCAAAGCCTCCAATAATCATAGCCCGCTTCCTGATATTCGGTGCGGCTCAAAACTCCTTTTAAATCAAACAGCACACGCCGTCCGCCGGCAAAAAGCCGGCTGATTTCTTCCATGGTACAGGAAGCAAACACCCGGTGCGGTACGGCCAAGACCACCGCATCCATCGACTGCACCTGTCCGAAAGGAATCAAATCCACCCCATACAGCTGTTTGGCTTCCTGTGCATCCGCCACCGGATCGCACAAAAGCGGTTTGATGCCGTATTCTTCGAGTTCCTGCACGACGTCCATCACCTTGGTGTTGCGGGTATCGGGACAGTTTTCTTTAAAGGTGATGCCCAAAATGGCCACCTTCGCCTGCGGAATGGTTTTGCCCGCCTGTGCGAGGGCTTTGATGAGTTCTTTTGCCACATAAGCGCCCATATTGTCGTTCACGCGGCGCCCGGGCAGGATGATGGAGCTGTGATAGCCCACCGTTTCGGCAAGATAAGTGAGATAATACGGGTCCACGCCAATGCAGTGGCCGCCGACCAAACCGGGAGTAAACGGAAGAAAATTCCATTTCGTGCCCGCCGCACGCAGCACCGACTGGGTGTCGATGCCAAGCCGATGAAAGATCATCGATAATTCGTTCATAAATGCAATGTTGATGTCCCGCTGGCTGTTTTCAATCACTTTAGCCGCTTCCGCAACGCGGATGCTTTCCGCGCGGTACACACCGGCATCCACGACAAGTTCATAAACCTTCGCAATCAAATCAAGCGTTTTCGCATCCATACCGGAAACGATTTTTTGAATGGTGGACAGCCGGTGCACCGGATCGCCGGGATTGATGCGTTCGGGCGAACACCCCAAAAAGACCTCTTTCCCGCAGCAAAGACCCGATTCCCGTTCCAAAATGGGTGCGCAGACATCTTCCGTCACACCGGGGTAAACGGTGGATTCAAACACCACCACGCTTCCCTTGGTGAGATTTCGTCCGACCATGCGGCTGGCTTCCCGCACCAAGGACAAATCAGGGGAATGATCCTCCCCCACCGGGGTGGGCACCGCCACAATATGAAAGGACGCTTCCTGCAAATCCCGTTCGTCTGCCGTAAAGCGCACCGTTGTTTTGCGGATCGCTTCGTCCCCCACTTCGCCGGTAGGGTCCAAGCCTTGGCGATAAGTCTGGATCTTTTCTTCGTTTCGGTCATAACCGATGACCCGCACGCCCCGTTTGGCAAATTCTACGGCAATGGGAAGTCCCACATACCCCAGCCCCACCAACGACAACGCCGATTCACCGGTTTTCAGCCGTTCGTATTCGTTCATGACGATTTCTCCCATCCTTGAGTTTCACGCAAAAAGCGATCAAAAAACTGGTTTCTCCGGTTTTCGATGGTTTCCCGTTCGTAATCGCTTGCTCGATGATAGCATTCCGCAGAACAAGCTTCCTTATTCTCCAACACCCACTGCACCCGCTCGACAAACTGAGTGGCATTCTTTTTTTCAAAGATGCAGGATGCGGGCAGCAGTTCCGGAATGCCGCCGGCATCGGACCCCACGCACGGACAGCCGCGGCTCATTGCCTCGATAAGCGCCCGGGGAAGCCCCTCCGTTTCACTGGGCTGAAGATAAAGATCCAGTCCATCCATCCAGGAAAGCACCTGTTCGTGCGACAGCACGCCGACCAGATGCACCTGGTCTTCCACGCCTTCTTCTTTCATCGCCGCCAGTAAAGCGGAAGGATCGCCGTCGCCCGCCAGTTCGTAACGCACCCGAATACCCGCTTCGTTTAGCATGCGAATCGCGCGGATGACCCATTCGTACCCCTTATAGCGCAGATCAATTTTCCCGGCAGAACCCATAATGATAGGACCTTGATGCCCGCGGCGAAGATGTTCCAACCGTTTTTCAAACATGCACGCATCCGGTTTCGGCAGTGTGACATTGGAACAAGCCACCCACGCGCCTTTGGTGGGGAAAATGGTTTGCAGATACTTCTTTGTCACATAAATTACATAGGGTGCGCGGCGGATGATCTCTTTG
>CALXIC010000023.1 GCA_944388265.1 uncultured Clostridia bacterium
GTCGCTGGCGATCGGCAACAAGGGTCAAAACGCCAAACTCGCCGCTCGTCTGACCGGTTATAAGATCGATATCAAACCGGAAAGCGGCTTTTATGGAGAAGAAGACTAAGAACTAAAGGGGTGCGAAGATGCAGGGAAAGAAACAAGCGGTGCGTAAAGTGCCGATGCGCAAGTGTACCGGCTGTCAGGAATCGAAACCCAAACGGGAACTGATCCGGGTGGTACGCAGCAAGGAAGGGGAAATTTCGCTCGACCCGACCGGGAAAAAGGCGGGACGCGGCGCATACCTTTGTCCGAAAGCGGAATGTCTGAAAGCCGCGCGCAAAAACCGCGGACTGGAACGCGCTTTTTCCTGCGCCATTTCGCCGGAGGTTTATGACCGATTGACTGAAATGCTGCAGGAGGGGACGACGGATGAAGGCTGATACCTTGCAGCAGACGTTGACATTTTGCAAACGGATCGGAAAATTGTCCCTGGGCTTTGACGCGGTCAAAGCCGATATCCAGCTGGGGAAAGCATGTTTGGTGCTCTTTGCCACCGACCTTTCCCCCAAAACCAGAAACCAGATCGAGTATTTGTGCCAGGCGTGCGCGGTGCCGTCGGCGTCGCTTCCCTACACCATGGACGAATGCTGGTATCTTATAGGAAAACGGGTTGGCATTCTTGCCGTGCAGGAAGAAGCGTTTGCCCAAAAGCTCGCTTCGCTGATCCAAAATTCAGAGAAAGAGGGAGGATGCTTATATGGTGATTAAGTACAGACTGCATGATGTCGCAAAGGACTTGAATGTTCCGAATAAGGAAATCATGGATCTGCTGGAAAAATATTTCCATGAAACCAAAAAACATATGACGGCGCTGACCGACGAAGAACTGAATGTCATTTTTGAACATTATACCCGCAAACATGAGGTTCCTTCGTTTGAACAGTATTTTGCAACGAAGAACCAGCCGAAAAACGAACCGGCGGAAAAAGAACCGGTGAAAGAAGAACCGAAAGCGCAAAAACAGCCGGCAAAACCGGCAGAAAAAGCAAAACCCGCTGCAAAAGCCAAGGAAGAACAGCCCAAACAAAAGGCAAAACAGCCCGAGAAACCGGCAGAAAAACCGGTGGAAAAAGCAGCGGAAAAACCCGCGGAACAGCAGCCGAAAACGACGGTTCGCGCCGGCACCAAACATCAGCAGAATCGCGAAAATACCTCGCGTTTTGATGCGGCCAAAACGCTGTCGCAGGAAAAACAGCGCCAGCAGCAGAATAAGCGCAAACCGCAAAACGAACAGCGCCAGAAACCGCAGACCGCAACGGTCGGCCGTATGGCGGATTCGTCCGAATACCGCGGAGAAGTGCGCCACGTGGATATTTCCAAGGTGGACGTGAACCTCGACAAATACAACGAACATTACGATGAAATCGCGCCGGCAAGCCGTTATCAGAATGCTTCCAAAAAGCAGAAGATCAACCAGAAATCGACCCAGCGCGCCAAACAGAAATATTCGACCAAACGGGAAACCGAGGCGGAAAAACTGCAGCGTCTGGCACTTCAGCGTGCAAGAAAACAGCAGCTCACCGTGCAGATTCCCGATTCGATCACCGTTTCCGAACTGGCTTCCCGCCTGAAAGTGAACGTGGCGAAGGTCATCACCAAATTGATGATGCTGGGCGTCATGGCGTCGCAGAATGAAGAAATCGATTTCGATACCGCTTCGCTGGTGGCAGAAGAACTCGGCGCGAAAGTCGAAAAAGAAGTCGTCGTCACCATTGAAGAACGCCTCTTCGAAGAAGAAAAGGACGACGAAAAGGATCTGGTTCCGCGCTGCCCGATCGTGGTCGTTATGGGCCACGTCGACCACGGCAAAACCTCCATCCTCGACCGCATCCGTCATGCAAACGTCACTTCCACCGAAGCGGGCGGCATTACGCAGGCAATCGGTGCTTATCAGGTGACGGTCGATGGTCAGGACATCACCTTCCTCGATACCCCGGGTCATGAAGCGTTCACCGCGATGCGTGCGCGCGGCGCTTTGGCAACGGATATCGCCATTCTGGTGGTTGCCGCGGACGACGGCATCATGCCGCAGACGGTCGAATCCATCAACCATGCAAAAGCAGCGGGCGTGCAGGTCATTGTTGCCATCAACAAGATGGATAAACCGACCGCAAACCCCGACCGCGTCAAACAGCAGCTCACCGAATACAACCTCGTGCCGGAAGAATGGGGCGGCGACGTGCCGTGCGTTCCGGTTTCCGCTCTGACGGGTGACGGCATCGACGATCTGCTCGAAAACGTATTGCTCGTGGCTGAAATGCTGGAACTCAAAGCAAACCCGAACCGGTTGGGCAAAGGTACTGTTATCGAATCGAAACTCGACAAAGGCCGCGGCCCGGTGGCAACCCTTCTGGTACAAAACGGGACCCTCCACATTGGGGATGTGCTGATTGCCGGAACGACGGTTGGCCGTGTACGTGCGATGACCAACTACCGCGGACAGTCGGTCAAAGAAGCCGGCCCCTGCGTCCCGGTGGAAATTACCGGTCTGGACGAAGTGCCGACGGCTGGCGATGATTTCGCGGTAGTCGAAAATGAACGTCTGGCACGTGAACTTGCAGAACAGCGCAAGCACGAACAGAAGGAAGAACAGTTCAAACAGTATCAGAAAGTCACCCTCGACAACCTCTTCAGCCAGATTGCAGAAGGCGAAATGAAAGAACTGCCGCTCATCATCAAAGCGGACGTCAACGGTTCGGTGGAAGCGATCCGTCAGTCGATGGAAAAACTCTCCAGCGACGAAGTGCGCGTGCGCGTGATCCATGGGGCGGTGGGTGCTGTCAACCGTTCGGACGTCATGCTGGCGCAGACTTCGGGCGCCATCATCATCGGCTTTAACGTCCGTCCGGACGCGAATGCCCGTGAAATGGCGGCGGAAGACAATGTGGAAATCCGTCTCTACCGCGTCATTTACGACGCCATCGACGATGTGAAACAGGCGATGAAGGGCATGCTCGCACCGAAGATCCGCGAAGTGGAACTCGGCCGTGCAGAAGTGCGTCAGGTCTATAAGATTTCGAACGTCGGCGTCATCGCAGGCTGCCGCGTGCTGGAAGGCAAAGTAGCGCGTTCGGCGAAGATCCGCCTGGTGCGTGACGGCATCGTCATCACCGAAGACGAAATTGCATCCCTCAAACGCTTCAAGGACGACGCCAAAGAAGTGGCGAGCGGCTATGAATGCGGCATCGGGCTGCAAAAATACAACGACATCAAGGAAGGCGACATTCTCGAATCCTTCGTGCTGGAAGAATACCGCGAAGACTAATGTGATTCATTTAAGCGGCCTGCCGCAAAACGGCAGGCTTGCTTTTCATTTGTTGAAGACTGAACAAAGGAGGACGCTGTATGGCAGGTTTTAAATTGGGACGCATCACGCAGGATATTCACCGCGAACTTTCGGCGATTTTGCGGGAACTCAAGGACCCGCGCATTGCACCGATGCTCAGCATCGTGAAGGTACAGGTTTCCAACGATCTTTCGTATGCGAAGGTGTATGTCAGCGCCATCGAAGGGATGGAAAAGACCAAGGAATCGGTCGTCGGGCTGAAGAGCGCGTCGGGCTTTATCCGCCGCGAACTTTCCAACCGTCTCCATCTGCGCAAATGCCCGGAACTTTCCTTTATTGCGGATGATTCCATCGCTTATGGCGCACAGATCAACCGCATGCTGGAAGAACTGCATTCGGCAGAAGAAGTAGAAGAGGAATCGGAAGAATAAGAAGTCAAGGAGCGATGAGGGTGAATACCTTACAGGAATTGGCAAGCGCGCTGAAACAACAGGATGATATTTGGATTTATACCCATATGAATCCGGACGGCGATACGCTGGGATCGGCATTTGCACTGCTGGAAGGACTGCGGCAGCTGGGAAAACGGGCGACGGTGGTGTGCCACAATGCATTCCCCGGTAAGTTTTACCGTTTTACTGAACCGTCGGATAAAACGATTGCTCCGCGTTACCGCGTGTCGGTGGACGTGGCGTCGCCGCAGCTGCTGGGCGATTATGAAGTGGATGCTCAAAAGCTGGATTGCTGTATCGACCATCATCGTACCAATACGATGGAAGCGCCGCTGATTTACGTCGATGACACGGCGGCGGCAACCTGCGAAATCATCTATGAACTGCTGATGCTGATGGGCGTATCCATCACCAAGCGCATGGCAAACAGCCTTTATACCGGCATCACCACCGATACCGGCTGCTATAAATTCTCCAATACGTCGCCGCGCACCCACCGCATTGCCGCCGCCTTGATGGAAGCGGGATGCGAGTATGAGGCGATCAACCGCGAGCTGTTTGATACCAAAAGCCGCGGGCGCATTTTGGTGGAACGCCATGTGCTCGATACGATGGACTTTTATTTTGACGGCAAGCTGGCGATTGCCGTGATCCCGCAGGCGGTCAAGCGTGCCTCCGGCATCCTGCCCGAAGAGCTGGACGGCGTGAGCGCGCTGCCCCGTCAGATTGAAGGGGTGGAAATCGGTATCACGATGCGCGAACGGGAAGACGGATGCTACAAAATTTCGGTGCGGACCGCGACGTATGCGAATGCGGCGGAGATTTGCCGCCAGTTTGGCGGCGGCGGTCACGACCGCGCGGCGGGCGCAACGCTTGGAAGCGATTTGGCAGAAGCCAAACAGCAGCTGGTGGATTGCTGCCGGCCGATTCTTGAGGAGTTAAAATGAACGGAATTCTTTGTGTCAATAAACCGGAAGGCTGGACGTCCTTTGACGTGGTGGCAAAGGTGCGCGGCATTGCCCATACCCGCAAGGTGGGGCATGCCGGCACGCTGGACCCCATGGCGACGGGGGTGCTCCCTCTCTTTTTAGGGATCGCCACCAAGGCGTGCGACGTGATGCCCGGAGAAGACAAGGCGTACCGCGCGACCTTTCGCCTGGGGATGACGACGACCACGCAGGACCGTACCGGGGAAGTGCTCACCCAAACGCCCAGTGCGGTGACAAAAGAGCAGCTGCGCGCGGCGCTTTTGTCGTTTTGCGGGGAGATTGAACAGATTCCGCCGATGTATTC
>CALXIC010000024.1 GCA_944388265.1 uncultured Clostridia bacterium
CGATTCCGCGACGATGTCATATTCCAAACCGAGAGAGGTCAAAAGGCTTGCCGCCGCTTCTTCCGATTGATCCACCAGATCGGGCACGCTCACCGGCGTGTTGTCCTCCCCGATGCTGTAATAGACGATGACTTCTTCACTCAGGCTCACCGTTTTGCCCGCTTCCGGATCGGTGCGGATGACGCGGCCTTCTTCCACGGTGTCGCTGTTCTGCGCCGAAGGAACGACGGTAAAGCCCAGTTCTTCCAGCTGTTCCACCGCCGATGCTTTCGTTGCGTTGACCACATCGGGCATTTCCATCGAAGCCAAACCGGTGGAGACGACCACCGTCACCTTCGAACCTTCCTTCACGACGGTGTTGGCTTCCGGCGACTGCTTGATGATGGTGCCGGCCGGATAATCGTCGCTGAGTTCCTGACTGCCCAGCACGACCGTCACCTTGTCGTAATCGTCGCTGTTTTTAACCGTTTCGTAATCCTGTCCCACCAGATCGTAGAGGTTAAATTCCGGCGTCGGTTCCTTGATGGCATACATAAAGATGGTCAGCGCCGCCCCGGCAACGATCACACATGCTGCCGCAACCGCCAGCAAAATCTGAAGCATGACCGATTTTTTGCGAACCGGACGGTCGTCATCTTCCTCTTCCTCTGCGCGCCGTTCCATGTCGTCCATCGCCCGCGCCGCTTCTTCGGACAGATACTGGTAGTCGAACACGACATTGGGATTTCGTTTGAATTCGTCCAAATCGCGCAGCATTTCCGCCGCGGACTGATACCGCAGCGCCGGATCTTTCTGCATCGCGCGCACAATGATCTCTTCCAGACCCACCGGCAGATCGGGGCAAATTTCCCGCGGTTTCGGCGCTTCTTCGTTCATCTGCTTCATCGCAATCGCCACCGGCGAATCGCCGTCAAACGGCAGCTTGCCCGTCACAATCTGGTAAAGCAATACGCCCACCGAATACAAGTCGGTGCGCTCGTCGGTCAGATCGCCGCGCGCCTGTTCCGGGCTGATATAATGTACCGAACCGATGGTTTTATCCGTCATGGTGCGGCCGATGTCCCGCGCAAAGCGCGCAATGCCGAAGTCCATCACCTTGACGTCGCCGTTTTGCAAAAGCATCACGTTTTGCGGTTTGATGTCGCGGTGTACGATGCCGTTGTCGTGGGCATGCTGCAAGGTGTGCAGAATCTGCACCACAAAATGAACCGCTTCCCGCACCGGGACGCGCCCTTTCTGGTCCATGTATTCCTTCAGGGTAATCCCGTTGACGTATTCCATCACGATATACTGAATATTTTCCCCAAAGCTCACATCGTAAATTTTCACGATGTTGGGATGGGAAAGCACCGCAATCGCCTTCGATTCGTTGCGGAAACGGCGCTTAAAATCCTCATTGGAGAGGAATTCTTCCTTCAAAATTTTCACAGCGACCGGGCGGTGTTCCTTCAAGTCGTACGCATAGTACACATACGCCATCCCGCCGATGCCGATCAATTCACGAATTTCATAGCGGTCATCCAACCGCATGCCAATATAATTATTCAAGCCGGTTCCTCCTCTTCGTTGGTCAGATAGACGACGGTAATGTTATCCGGACCGCCGGCCGCATTTGCTCGGGCAATGAGCGTATCGCATACCTCTTTTGCGGGAGTATGGCAAAGCACATCCAAAATCTCTTCATCGGTGCACGGACCGCTCAGTCCGTCGCTGCAAAGAAGGATCCCGGTATTCACCGCATGCTGAATCACCAAAAAGTCGACTTCGACCATGGGATCCACCCCAACCACGCGGGTAATGATGTTTTTCTGCGCATGGACGCGCGCTTCTTCGGGCGTGATTTTTCCGCTGTCCACCAGGCTTTGCACATAGGAGTGATCGTGCGTCGCCTGCACCAGCGTTTGCTGCCGTTTCAGATACACCCGGCTGTCGCCCACATGGGCAATGTACGCCGCCTGATCGGAAAACAGCACCACATCGCAGGTTGTTCCCATTCCGGAGAGCCCTTCCCGTTCTTTGGAACGAAGATAGACCGCCGAATTGCCGCTGCTGACGGCATGCATCAGCATGGTGCGGATCGCTCCGACCGTCATCTTCGGATGATATTCCTGCCGAATTACATCCACGATGGTGGAGATGGCCAGCGCACTGGCGATCTGTCCGCCATTGACGCCGCCCATGCCGTCGCACAAAATCCCCAACACCGTCGATTCATCCAGCCGTTGTGCCACATAGGCGTCCTGATTGGATGACCGGCGCATCCCAATGTCCGTATTCCCAAATAACTGCAATTTGCTCATTTTGTTTCCTCAATCTTATCACGCCGCAGCTGTCCGCAGGCGGCGTTGATGTCGGCGCCCAACGTGCGCCGCACCGTCGCATTCATACCCAAACGACTCAGTTCCTGCTGAAACTCCCGCACCCGCTTGCGATCGGCATGAAACGACGTTTCCTTCACCGAATTGACCGGGATGAGGTTGATGTGACAAAGTTGTCCTTTGAGGCAGTGCGCCAGCCGTCTGGCATCCTCCGGACGGTCATTTTCCCCCGCAATGAGCGCGTATTCAAACGAAATCCGTCGCCCTGTGCGGTCAGTGTAGCGCTTGCATGCCGCCAGCAGTTCTTCCATCGGATAACGGCGGTTGACCGGCATCATGCGGCTGCGCGTCTCATTGTCGGACGCATGCAGCGAGATCGAAAGGGTAATTCCAAGCTTTTCCTCTGCCAGCCGGTCGATCTGATCCACCAACCCGCAGGTCGAAAGGGAAAGATTTCTAAGACTTATATTAGCACCAGAAGGCGAATTTATCAACCGTAAAAATCTTAAGACATTTTCATAATTGTCGAGCGGCTCGCCGATTCCCATCATCACGATGTGGGAAATCTTCACGCCGAGGTCGCGTTCCGTCTCATAAACCTGCGCCAAAATCTCGCCGGCGGTGAGGCTTCGCACAAATCCCGCCTTGGTCGATGCGCAAAATGCACACCCCATCTTGCACCCCACCTGAGAGGAAACGCACAGGCTGTTGCCGTAGGAATAGCGCATCATGACCGTTTCCACGCATTCGCCGTCCGGCAGTCCGTACAGATATTTCACCGTACCGTCCAGTTTGGACTCGAGTTTGCGCTGAATCGTAAGCGTGGTGAGGGTGGCTTCTTCTTTCAGGCGGTCGCGCAGCGCTTTGGGGAGGTTTTGCATCGCGTCAAAGTCCGTCACCCGTTTTTGATGAATCCAGTCAAACAGCTGCGCCGCGCGGAATTTCGGCTGTCCGATGGACTGTAAGTACTCTTGTAACGCGGGAAGTTCCATTCCCGTCAATTCGATGAGCGGCAAAACGATTCCTCCTTTGATTGTTTGGTTCGCGTAAAAAAAAAAAAAAAAAATCCGTCGCTGCCGAAATGGTGAGGAAAAATCGTCACCATCGATCCCTCCACACGGGCAGACTGCAAAAAGTCGGGGATCTTCGCCGGTTCAAATTCGGGATGTGCCGCCAAAAACGCGCGTGCCGCGTCTTCGTTTTCCACCGGGTTCAGGGAGCAGGTGGCATACACCAGCCGTCCGCCCGGTTTCACATACCGAGCACCCGTCTCCAGAATCTGTCGCTGAAGCGGTGCCAGGCTGTCGATCGATTCCAGTTTTTTCATCCGGATTTCCGGCTTGCGGCGCAAAATGCCCAAGCCCCCGCACGGCACGTCGCAAAGCACCACGTCCGCCAACGGACGGTTTTCTTCCCACACGGCAGCATCCGACAGCGCCGCATGAATGCAAGTGAGTCCCAGCTTTTGGGCACCCTCTTCGATCAGGCGAATCTTGTGCGGATACTGGTCGTATGCGTAAACCGCGCCCTCGTCGCGCATCTCAAGCGCCATCGTAAAGCTCTTCGAACCGGGTGCGGCACAAAGATCGTAGACCACATCCCCCGGCTGTACGCCCGAAACCATCGCACAGATCTGCGAGGATAAATCCTGCACATAAAATTCCCCGTCCGAAAAACCGGGCAGTTTCTCCACGTTTCCGGTGTGCGCCAAATGCAGCGCATGAGGAAATCCCTGAACTGGTGTCACCAAAACGCCCGCTTCTTCCAATTTTTGGGTGAGTTCTTCGGTGGTTGTCTTTTGGGTGTTGACCCGCACCGTCAGCGGCGCCGGACCAAAGGAAGAAGCCATCAACCGTTCGGCTTCTTCCTTCCCGTACGCTTTTTGCCAGCGGCGCACCAGCCATTCCGGGCACGCGTAGCGCATACTCGCGGCGCGCACCGCGTCGTTTGGCAGCGGCAGCTTTTTACCCTCCCGCACAAAGCGGCGCAAAATGGCGTTCACCAGTCCTTTGGCGCTCACCTTTTTGACGGCGTAGCATAATTTCACCGTTTCATTCACCGCCGCATTGTCCGGTACGGCGTCCTGGTACAACAGCTGATAAAATCCCAGCTGCAGGATCATCCGCACTTCCAAATCCAGCTTGCTCACCGGCTTTTTGGTGTAGTGCGCAATGAGGGCGTCGAGGGTCACCCGGCGTTCCAGCACGCCGTACACCAGCGCCGTCACCCGTGCCGCAAAGCGGGCATCCTTCTCCCGCAGACGCTGGCGCAAAAGAAGGTTGGAATAGCTTTGTTGTCGTTCAATCTCCAGCAGCAGCTGGAGAGCCGTTGTTCGTTCGTCTACTTTCATGTTATCTCCGATTTCGATTGGATAGAGCCAGCAAACGCAAAAGGTTTGCAATCGCCATGATGAGGGCGCCCACATAGGTCAGCGCCGCCGCCTGCAGCATCCGCTTGGCGCCGGCAAGTTCCGCGCCTTCGAGTACCTGCTGGTCGCGCAGGGTGCGCAGTGCGCGTGCGCTGGCGTTAAATTCCACCGGCAGGGTCAACAGCTGAAAGAGCACTACCGCCGTAAAGAGCAAAATCCCAAAATTCACCAGCGGATCGATCCCCAAAAAGATGCCCAAAATGGCAAGCGGCCACGCCGCCGCATTGCCGATCTGCGTAATGGGCAAAATCGCTTTGCGGATGCGGATGGGGAAATACGCCTGCTGGTATTGCAGTACATGCCCCACCTCGTGCGCCGCAACGCCGATGGCGGCCACCGATTCGGAATGATACACCGCATCGGACAAGCGCACCACCCCGGCCGTGGGGTCAAAATGGTCGGTCAGCCGCCCCGGCACATGTTCGATGCGCACATCATAAAGTCCGTTTTGATCCAAAATGGCGCGGGCAATGCTGTACCCGGTAAAGCGGCGGGCATTGCCCACCTTGCTGTATTTTTGAAACGCTGCGCTGACATTCCACTGTGCCAGCGCACAAATGATGATCGCAGGAAGTACATACAAAAGATAACTCGAACCATAGTAAAAATATGGCACAAACATTCCTCCTTATTCTCCCAGTACGGTCCCCTGTTTCACCGGATGCCCCCGCAGAAAATCGGCGGCTTTCATCCGCTTGCTGCCTTCGAGCTGTACTTCTAACAGCTCCACCGCACCCGTCTTGCACGCCACGATCAGGCGCTTTTCGTCGAGCACTTCGCCCGGCTTGCCGTTTCGCGTGGGATGGCAGTGCGAACGGTACACTTTCAGGCGCTTGCCTTCCAGCATGGTCTGTGCGCACGGCCAGGACGACAGCCCGCAGATTTGATGATGCACCGACGCGGCGTCTTTGGAAAAATCAATGCCGGAAAGCGATTTGTCCAGCATCGGCGCATAGGACGATTCCTCCGGCTGCGGCGTGCGCGGCGCGCATCCCGCTTCGATCAGTCCCAGCGTGTGCGTCAAGAGCGACGCCCCCAGCACCGAAAGACGGTCGTGCAGTTCGTCCGCCGTTTCGTCTTCGCCGATCGGCGTTTGGGTGGCTTCAATCATATCGCCGGTGTCTAAGCCTTCGGCCATATACATCGTCGTCACGCCGGTTTTCGTTTCGCCGTTTAAGACGCACCACTGAATCGGTCCCGCCCCGCGGTACTGCGGCAGAAGGCTTGCGTGCACATTCACACAGCCTTTGAGCGGAATGTCCAAAATTTCTTTGGGCAAAATTTTACCGTACGCCACCACCACGATCAAATCGGGCGCAAGGGCCCGCAGTTCTTCGGCGGCTTCCGCTGTGCGGAGCGTTGTGGGCTGACGCACCGAAAGCCCATGTTGTTCTGCCAGTACCTTCACCGGCGGCGGCAGCACTTTGTGTCCGCGTCCGCGCGGTTTATCCGGCTGGGTGTACACCGCCGCCACTTCGTCGCCGCGGTCGATCACCGCCTGCAAACAGGGAACGGCAAATTCAGGGGTTCCCATAAATACGATTCTCATAAAATTCCCCTTTATGAATTATTTTTCCACCAAATCTTTGTAAAGGATGCCGTCGAGATGATCGATCTCATGGCAAAACGCCCGGGCAAGCAGTTCTTTGCCGTCCATCTGGATGGGATTGCCGTGACGGTCCTGTGCATGCACCCATACATGATTCGGGCGTTTGACAATGCCGTATTCACCCGGACAGGACAAACAGCCTTCTTCCACGACCTGACGGCCGCGGGCTTTGGTGATGACGCGGTTGATGAGCTCAATGACGCCGTCGCCTACGTCGATAACGACGCCGCGGTTGAGAATGCCGACCTGC